>DAIUFO010000079.1:1352-12543 GCA_036844545.1 Chloroflexota bacterium | reverse complement strand
CCGCGCAGGACTCGCCGTCCGCGTAGGACTCGCCGTCCGCGCAGGACTCGCCGTCCGCGTAGGACTCGCCGTCCGCGCAGGACTCGCCGTCAGTTCGCCGTCCGCGTAGGACCTGAGCGGGGATCGAGCGCGTCCCGCAGCCCGTCGCCCAGGAACACGAACGACAGCATGGTGATGGAGATGGCGAGGCCGGGGAAGACGACCAGCAGCGGCACGGTGAAGATCGAGTCCAGGGCGTCGAACACGAGGCTGCCCCAGCTCGGCAGCGGCGGCGGTGCGCCGAGGCCAAGGAAGGCCAGCACCGCTTCGGTCAGGATCGCGGCGGGGATGCCCAAGGTCACGGCCACGATGATCGGGCCGGTGGAGTTCGGCAATAGGTGGCGGGTGACCACCCTCCAGTTCGAGGCGCCGGCAACGCGGGCTGCCTGGACAAACTCGCGCTGCCGCAGGGACAGAAACTGGCTGCGCACCAGGCGGGCCATCGTCGGCCAGGACACGATGGCAATGGCGAAGAAGACATTGACCTCGCTGCGACCCAAGGCGGCAAGCAGCAGGATCACGAACAGCAGGTCAGGAAACGCGTACACCACGTCGGTGAAGCGCATGATCAGGTTGTCCAGCCAGCCGCCGGCATAGCCGGCGATCGCCCCCAGGGGCACGCCCACCAGTACCACAATGAGCTGCACAATAACGCCAACCGCCATGGAGATGCGCGCGCCGAAGATGATCCGGCTGAGCTGGTCCCGGCCCAGGCTGTCGGTGCCGAATGGCAGCCCAGCCGACGGCCTGTCGAACGGCCCGCCGACAAACTGCTGGGTATAAGGATGCGGCGCGATCGCGTCCGCGAAAACGGCCACGACGATCAGCCCGAGGATCACGACGGCCCCGGCGACTGCCGCTCGGTTATGAGCCACCCGCCGCAAGGCGTCGGTCCACAGCGAGCGCTGCCGGCGGCGCGGCAGCGCCAGCTCTGGGGCGACCAGCACCGGCGTAACCGCCATCAGTAGCGGATCCTGGGATCGAGGAAGGCATAGGACAGGTCAACCAGCAGGTTTGCCACTGCCACGGCCGTGGCGTACAGCAGCACGCTGGCCATGATCATCGGATAGTCGCGAGCCAGGATGCTCTCCACGAAGTTGCGGCCGATGCCGGGTATGTGGAAAATCTCCTCCACCACGAACGAGCCGGTGGCCAGGTAGGCGACCGTCGGGCCCATGATGGTCACGATCGGCAGCAGCGCGTTCTTGACCTCGTGCCGCCGGACCAGCAGCAGCTCGCGGACGCCCTTGGCGCGGGCGGTGCGGACGTAGTCCTGCCCGACCACGTCGAGCATGCTGGAGCGGGTGTAACGCGCGATGGCGGCTGCCGGCCCAAGGCCCAAGGCCATGGGCGGCAGAATCCAGGCTCTCCAGCCATCCCAGCCGCCGGTCGGCAGCAGGTGCAATACGGCGGCGAACAGGACGATGGCGAAGGTGGCCAGCACGAAGTTCGGCACGCTGTAGCCGAACACGGCTACGAACATGCTGGCGTAGTCGCCCCAGGTGTTGTGCTTGAGCGCCGCTGCCACGCCCAAGGGCAGCCCCAGCACAACGGCGAATCCGAAGGCGAACACGCCCAGCTGGAGGGTGATGCTCAGACCCGACTCGATCACCTCGGAAACGGTCCGGTCGGGATGGGTGTAGGACGGCCCAAAGTCCCCGTGAAGGACGTTCCACAAGTACAGCAGGAACTGCTCGGGGGCCGGCAGGTCGAGGTGGTACTTGGCGTTGAGGTTGGCAATGGCCTGAGGGCTGAGCGGCTTCTCCCGGTCCCAAGGGCCGCCGGGCGTAACGTGCATCAGCACGAACGTCATCAGGGCGACGAAGAACAGCACCGGGACGAGGAACAGCACCCGGCGGACCAGGAATGTCGCCATTGCCAAGTAACGCTACACCTGTCGTTCCGAACGCCCTTTTGTCATTCCGAACGCAGTGAGGAATCCGTCGAGGTGGCCAGCGGATGCTTCGCTCCGCTCAGCATGACAAAGGGAGCGCTACTTGGCTAGCGTGACGTCTTTGAGGAAGAACTTGCCCGGGAAGCCGCCGTCCTGGCCGGTGGTGACAATGCCTTTGACATAGGGCTTGACCAGCCGGAACCGGCCCGAGTAGTACCAGTACGTCGCTGGGGGATCGTCCACCATGATCTGGGCGGCCTGCTTGTACAAGTCCAGCCGCTTGGCCTGATCGGTCTCACTCGCGGCCTGGGTTACCAGCTTGTCGTACTGGTCGTTCTTCCAGTGGCCGAAGTTCTGGGAGGCGTCGCTCTTGAAGATGACGCGGTACCAATCGTCGGGATCGGGATAGTCGGAGCTCCAGCCGGAGCGGAACACCGGCGAAGCGTTGTCGCGCATCTCCTTGAAGTAGGTCTTAGCTTCGCGCGGGTCGAGCTGGATGCTGATCCCAATGGCCTGCAGGTTGGCCTGGATGAACTGCATGATCTGGGGCCAGGTGCCCAGGTTGTTGTAGGACGCCTGGATGTTCGGCGGGATACCCTTGCCATCCGGGAAGCCGGCCTCCGCCAGCATCTGCTTGGCCTTGTTCAGGTCAAATTCCTGGCCGACGCCGTCGAGATGGCCTGGCATGCCTGGCGGGATCAATGACGTTGCCTGAGTGCCCACACCTGCCAGCACCTTGTCGACAAGTGCCTTGCGGTCCGTGGCATAGCTGATGGCCACGCGCACCTTGGGATTGTCAAACGGCTTCTTGGTGAGGTTGTACTGCAGGTAGTACGTCCCCAGCTCGGTGAACTGCAGGACCTGGTCCTTGTAGGAAGGATCGTTCCGCAGCGCGTTGGTGTCAGCCGCGCCGAGGTTCACCTGGCCGGTGGTGTCGATCTCGTTGTTCTTGTAGGCGGCCAGTGAGGCTGTGGGCTCGTGGATCATGACCAGGTTGAGGTTGATCTTTGGGGCGCCACCGTAGTAGTTCGGATTGGGAACCAGCTCCATGACGGACTTGTGCTGCCAGCTCTGGAGCTTAAAGGGGCCGCTGCCGACAAAGCCGGGGGCATCGAAGGCCTTGTCCTTGTTCTTGGCCAGGTTCGCTTCATTGACCGGAGCCGTGGCGCCATTGAACAGGGTGGATAGGAAGAAGGCTTCCTTCTCCTTGAGGGTGATGACCAGGGTCGTGTCGTCCTGGGCCTTCACGCCCACACCGTCGCGCAGCTTCTGCAGCTCGGCGGGGTCCTTGCTCTTGCTGGTGAAGTACTCTTCCCCGCCTTTGATGCCTTTCACAATGTCGGTGTAGGGCGAAGCGGTGGCGGGATCGAACAGGCGTTTGAAGCTGTACTCGAAGTCCTTGGCGCTGAGGGGCGAGCCGTCGCTCCACTTCAGACCCTGGCGCAAATGGAATGTGTAGGTCAGGCTGTCAGCCGAGATATCCCACTTCTCGGCCAGCCCCGGCTTCACGTTGAGGTCCTTGTCGGGGGAGACCAGTGTGCCGTTGAGCTGCATGATCACGAAGTCCTGGTTGGTGTCCTGATCCTGGGCGGGATCGATGCTCTCCGGCTCGTCGCCGATGTTGTACCGGAGGGTGTTGCCAGGCGCGCTCGCGGCCGATCCGGGCGGAGAGACGCTGGCGGCGGCCGGCTTGCTGGCGGCAGCCCCCGAGGCCGGCGCAGCTGCGCTGCCGGAGGCCTGCCCGGCCGGCGAACCTGAAGGACCGGGTGCCGCGCTGCCGCACGCTGCCAGCAGCATTGCTGAGCCAACGAGGGCACTGAGGGCTAGCTGCGACGGCTTTGTCACCCCAACTCTCCTCTCACTCTGACCGGCTGCTGTAACGCCGGTTAAGCGGTTCATGTTATGCGCCGCTTGCCAGCAAAAACATGGCCACTAAACGTTAATGGCCTTCCTCGGCGGTCAGTTTCTCATAGTCCGCCACGGCGAGAAGCTGATCGAGGTCAGACGGGTTGGACATGCGGACCTTGATCATCCAGGCCTCGGCGTAGGGCGAGGCGTTGACCAGCTCGGGCTGGCCGGCGAGCGCGGAATTGACCTCGATCACCTCGCCGCCGACAGGGGAAAACAGATCGCTGGCGGTTTTGACCGACTCCACCACTCCGAAAGGCGTCATGAGCTTGACCTGGCTGCCGACCTTCGGCAGCTCCACATAGACCACATCGCCCAGCTGGTTCTGGGCAAAGTCGGTGATGCCGACCGTCACCACGTCGCCGTCGACCCGGGCCCATTCGTGCTCTTTGCTGTATTTGAGGTCGGAGGGCGTTTCCATCAGCTCGATTCTATGTTGGCGGATGCGCTCAAGAGTCCCTGCGCCTTCTCCAGCACACGGACCTCGTTGTGATACGTGAGTAGAGCCTTCGCTTCCTCGACCGGCAGCCACTCCACGAAATCGTGCTCGTGGTCGTGGAGCGAGGTGTCGCCACCGGTAGGCCGCATGAGAAAGAAGTGGACGAACTTGTGGAACCGCGTGTCAATCGAGGCGCGTGCGAACCAGTATTCGATGGCGTCGATCTTGGCCTCGATATCAGTTTCGAGGCCAGTCTCCTCGCGGACCTCGCGCAGCGCCGTCTGCTCGACTGATTCGCCGGGGTTGGGCGTGCCCTTGGGTAGGCCGTAGATGCCGGGATCCTTGCGCCCGACGACGATGACCTCCACACCCTTACCAGCGGCGCGGCGGTACACCACGCCACCGAAGGACTCAGCGCGCTCGGTGCGCATCGATCAATTGTTTGACGCCGAACCTTGCTCTTCTTCGAGGTAGTCGTCGCTGTAGAAGCCGAGCTCGGTCCCGCGATAGACGGTGACCAGAAAATCTTCGCGCGGGACCTCCGCCGAAAGCACTAGGCCGTTGTCGATTTCCTCGATCATCTTAAGGATCTCCTGCTCTTCGCGATCGACCTCGAGGATCAAGGTGCCGTACACCGTGGCGGCGGTGAAATGCAGGTCGATGCGGCCCAGGCGGCGGCTGCCATCCATCAGGCTGTAGCCTTCCGAATTCGCCGTGCGGAACAGCCGGTCGAACCTCATCTCCGCCATTGGGGGAATGTACCTCCTTAGCGTACCTGTGCGCTTAGGCTCGATCTTACCCCTTCGAGGTGGCAGGTATCGTTGATGGCCATGATCAGCGGTATCTCGTAATCGTCCACGATCGACAAGGCGCAGTTCTCGGCTTCGATGCTCCAGATCTGGTCGGGCCGCATGTCCAAGAAATGGGCCAGCAGCAGGCGCAGCACGGTGCCGTGCGTGACCGCGAGGATGTCGCCGTCGGCATGCTCCTGCCGGATCGCCGCCAGGAACGCCAGCGCCCGCCGGCGCACGTCGGCCAGCGACTCGCCGCCGGGCATCGTCACATCGCCGGGCGCCGTCCGCCATTGTTCGGCCAGCTCTGGCCACTTATGCGCCACCTGCGCTCGGGTGAGACCGGACCAGTCGCCGTGATCGATTTCCGCAAGTTCCCTCGCCCGCTGCAGCGGGCGAGGGTTAGGGTGAGGGAGCCCCGCGTTGGCAACCAGTTCGGCCGTGCGAACAGCACGGCGGAGCGGGCTCGTGTAAACGGCCACCAGCTTGCGAGACGCCAACCGCGAGCCGAGCGCGAGAGCCTGTCGCTCGCCCAGGGGCGAGAGGTCGCTTTCGAGCCGGCCTTGATAGATGCCTTCGGCGTTCCAGGCGCTCTCCGCGTGGCGGACGAGCAGGAACCTCCGCGCTATAGCGAAACCAGCCGGGTTTCGCCCACCCCAGGTATGGCCCGGACACGGGCCAGCACCTCGTCCGATACGGTGTCGTCCACTATCAGGATCATGATCGAGTCATCGCCCCGAGCGGTCAGCCGGCCCACCTGCATGCCCGAGATATTCACGTCCGAATCGCCCAGCAGGGTGCCCACCTTGCCGACCATGCCGGGCTGGTCGCGGTGGCGCGCCAGAAGCCAGTTGCCGCTGGCCGGCAAGTCCACGCGGTAGCGGTTGAGCTGGACGATGCGCGGCTCGCCGTACTCGACAGTGCCGGCCACGACGGTGTCGGCCACCTGCAGCGTGACCAGGCTCTCGTAGGCCGGGATGTCGTAGACCTTCTTCTCGCTGACGGTCAGGCCACGCGCCTTGGCCAGCAGGCCGGCGTTGACCAGGTTCACCTTCTGGTCGGAGGTGGCCTCCAGGATGCCTTTCAGGACCGCCGTGCTGACGGGCGCAGCCGGGTGGTTGGCCACGTCGCCGCCGAGGGTCAGCTCGATGGGCCCGATCTGGTCCTCCGTGAACTGCGTGTACAGCCGGCCCAGCTTCTCGGCCAGCGACAGGAAGGGCCGCAGGAACTCCAGCTCCTCCGGCAGCACACCGGGCGCGTTGACGGCGAAGCGCGGCTGCTTGCCCTGCGCGACTTCTTCGATCTGGCGCGCCACTTCGATGGCGACGGCTATCTGCGCCTCCTCGGTCGAGGCGCCCAGGTGGGGCGTGACGATGATCTTGCCATCGGCCTTGACCAGCACGTTGTCGGTGGCCGGCTCCTTGGTGAACACGTCGATGGCCGCGCCGGCGATGCGGCCTTCCTGGATCGCCTTGGCCAGCGCCTCTTCATTGATGATGCCGCCGCGGGCGCAGTTGATGATGCGCAGACTCGGTTTGGCCAGCGCCAGCTCGTTGGCGCCGATGAGGTTGGTCGTGGCCGGCGTCAGCGGTGTGTGGACCGTGATGAAATCGGCCCGGCGCATGATCTCCGGAATCGTCAGCAGCTCGATGCCGGCCCCGCGGGCCTGCTCGGCGGAGATGTAGGGGTCGTAGCCGATCAGCTCCATCTCGAAGCCCCGCGCGCGCTTGCCGACCTCCAGGCCGATCTTGCCCAGGCCGACGATGCCAAGCGTGCGACCGCGCACTTCGGAGCCCACGAACTGCGAGCGCTTCCATTCGCCGGCCTTGAGCGAAGCGTAGGCCTGGGGGATGTTGCGGGCCAGCGCCAGCAGCATGGCCAGTGTGTGCTCGGTGGCGGCGATGGTGTTGCCGGTGGGCGAATTCACGACCAGCACGCCATGCCGTGTCGCCGCCTCGACGTCGATGTTGTCTACGCCCACACCCGCGCGGCCTACGACCTGCAGCCGGCTGCCCGCGTCGAACACATCGGCGGTCACGCGCGTTTCGCTGCGCACCACCAGCGCTTCGTAGCCGGCGACGGCGCTCAGCAGGTCGGTGCCGGTCAAGCCCAGGCGCACATCCACTTCGGCAAAGCGCCGCAGCTCGTCGAGCCCCTCCGCGGCGATTGGGTCAGTAACTAGAACCCGCAATGTTTGTCATCCAGAGCGAAGCGAAGCATCCGCTGGCCAACGCGCCGCGACGGATTCTTCGCTCGCTTCGCGGCTCAGAATGACAAAGTAAGCGGCGGTCAGGCGACCGCCACTCCGACCGGAACCTTGTGCCCTAGCTCGACCAGCACTTCGCGCAGGCAGGCCAGGCACTCAGCCAGGTCCTCCTTCTTGACGAAGCCCATGTGGCCGATGCGGATGATCTTGTCCAGCAGGTGCTCCTGGCCGACGGCGATCACCACGTCGTACTTGTCCTCGAGCGGGTACTGGATCTGCTCGCTGGTCAAGCCCTCGGGCACGTAGGCGGAGGTGATGGCCGGGGAGGCGTACTGGGCCTCCGCGAACAGCTTCAGGCCCAGCTCCTGCAGGCTGTGGCGGACGTAAGCGGCCAGCTCCTGGTGGCGGCGGAAGATATTCTGCAGGCCCTCTTGCTCGATGAGCTGCAGCGACTTGCGCAAGCCGTAGTACAGACTGACAGGCGGCGTATAGGGGTTCTGGCCCTTCTTCTGGTAATTGATGGCGTTCGTCCAGTCCCAGTAGAAGCGCGGCATCTGGGCGGTCTTGTGGACCTCCCAGGCGGCCGGGCTGACCGACATCAGGCCCATGCCCGGCGGCAGCATCAGGGCCTTTTGGGAACCGGTGCAGACCACGTCCACGCCCCAGTTGTCGGTCTGCAGGTCGACGCAGCCCAGCGAGCTGACGGCATCCACCATCAGCAGCGCGCCCGTGGGCTTGACGACTTCGGCCACCGATTTCACGTCGTTGGTAATGCCGGTGGACGTCTCGTTGTGAGTGATCAGGACAGCCTTGAAAGGGCCTTCCTTGAGCTTGTCGGCGACTGCTTGCGGGTCGGCGCCCGTGCCCCACTCGAAGTCGAGCATGGTCACGTCCGCGCCGTAGCGGCGGGCAATCTCCCCCCAGCGCTTGCCGAACGAGCCGATCGACACCGCCAGGATGCGGTCGCCCGGCGAGAGCGTATTCACGACCGCCGCTTCGAGCGCGCCCGAGCCGGAGGACGGGTAGAAGATGATGTCGTTCCGGGTCTGGAACACGCGTTTCAGGCCCTCGGTGCACTCGGCCAGGATGCTGGCGTATTCGCGGCCGCGGTGGTTGATCATGGGCCGCGACAGCTCGTGCAGGACCTCTTCGGGGACAGGGGTCGGGCCGGGAATGCGCAAGTTGAGTGGCAAGCGAACAGCTCCTTACGGGACACGAGAAATGCGAGACGAGAAACGGGAACTCTCGCCCTTGCAATTATAGTGAGGAGGTCGCTGCGATGACCCAACATTCTCGTTTCTCGTCTCTCGTTTCCCCTCTCGCGTAATGGCTGAGGTCAAAGCCTTTGCGGGGCTGCGCTTTGGCAGCCTACCGTTGGCCGACGTCATTGCGCCACCGTACGACGTGATCTCGCCCGACGAGCAGGATCAGCTGTACGCGCGCAGCCCCTACAACGTGGTGCGCCTGGAGCTGGGCCGCGAACCGGACCGCTACGCCGAGGCGCGGCGGTGCTTTCAGGAATGGCGCCAGGCCGGCGTGCTGCGCCAGGACGAGCCGTCGCTGTACGTCTACGAGCAGCGCTTCTACGGCGGCAAAGTCCGCCGCGGGCTGTTTGGGCGGGTCAAGCTGGAGCCCTGGTCGGCCGGGGTGATCCTGCCGCACGAGGAGACGCTGACCAAGCCCAAGACTGACCGCCTGGAGCTGCTGCGCGCGGTGAAGGCCAACGTCAGCCCTGTCTTCGCGCTGTACGAGGACCCGGAGAAGGAGCTGGCGGCAATGCTGGCTTCGGTAAGTCGGCGGCCGCCGACTTCGGAGGCGAAGGACGAGGCGGGCGAGGACCACCGCCTGTGGCAGGTCAGCGAAGGCGAGCTCGTGTCCAGGATTTCGGCCTTTTTCGCCGGCCAGCAGCTGTTCATCGCCGACGGCCACCACCGCTACGAGACGGCCCTGGCCTATCGCGACGAACAACCTCCCTCGCCCACCGCTTTCGCCGTCCGCGTAGGACCGGGAGAGGGTCGGGGTGAGGGAGCCTGTTCCTCGACGGACCACCCTCACCGGACTCAGCCCTTCGGTTATGTGCTGGCGGCGCTGGTCGACTTCGCCGATCCTGGCCTGGCGGTGCTGCCGACGCACCGGCTGGTGGCCGGGCTCTCGAACGCCACGCTGCGCCAGCTCGGCGATCGACTAGGCCAGTACTTTGAGGTGGTGGCGGCCGCCGAGGAGTCGGGGCCCAAAGCCGTCGATGCCGCGCTGCGTCAACTGGCGACCATCGAGGGGCCGGCTTACGTCCTGTGCGGGCCCAAACCCGGCGGCCTGCGCGTCCTGGCGCTCAAGCCGGGCCGGCGGTCCGCGACCTTCGACGAGAGCCATTCGCCCGCCTGGAACCAGCTCGACGTGGCCGTGCTCCACTCAGTGCTGGGCCGCATCCTCGGCCTGCAAGCGGAGGACCTGGCCAGCGAGCGCTACTTCAGCTACACCCGGGACGCGACTTTCGCGGTCCGCGAAGTCCAGCGCGACGAGGCGCAAATGGCGCTGCTGCTGCGACCTACGCCAGCCACTGCCATCCGCGACGTGGCTCTGGCGCGCGACAAGATGCCGCAAAAGTCGACCTATTTCTACCCCAAGCTGGCTACCGGCTTGGTCATCAATCCCTTACAGTGAAGAGGCCATGATTCTCGAAGTGAAGATGCCCGACATGGGTGAAGGCGTGACCGAGGGCACCATCGCTGCCTGGCTCAAACAGCCGGGCGACGAGGTCCGCGAGGGCGAGGTCATCGCCGAGCTGATGACTGAGAAGGTGAACGTCGAATTCCCGGCGCCCGCCAGCGGCAAATTGGTCGAGGTCCTGCACGAGGAAGGTGACGTGGTCAAAAAAGACCAGGTGATCGCCCGCTTGGAAACCAGCTGAGCGGCCGCTAGGCTTGTTGCGAGGTGCGATACGACTGGGGCGACAACGGGCTCAAGTTCACCCGGAAGCGCGCGGGGGCACAGCCGGAGATCGTGCTGATCGGCCCTGGCGGCGACCCGGACGTGAAGCGCATGGAGAATTACCTCGAGCGCATGAACCTGGACTACCAGGAGCTCGATACGCGCGAGGAGCCACTGCCTGAGGGCTTCAAGTGGACGGACCAGCCGATCGTGCTGCTGGACGACGATCCGTATCTGAAAGCGAAGCCTCAGGAGGTTGCGCAGGTCGTCGGCCTGGCGCTGCGCCACTATGGCTTTGACGTCGAAGGAGAAGCCTCAGCCTAGCTCCGGGTAGCGGTAGTCCTTCACGCCGCCCCAATGGCCGGGCGGCCAATATGACGCCCAGGCCATGCCGATGACGTCCTTCTCGGGCAGCATGCCCCAAGCCCGCGAGTCGCTGCTGTTGTTGCGGTTATCACCCAGCACGAAGTACTGGCCGGGCGGCACCACCGTCCGCGGGTAGAAACCGTTCTCCGCCGAGCGAATGTAGGGCTCCTTGAGCGACTTGCCGTCGACGATGGTCTGCTGGTCGCGGACTTCGACCGTATCGCCGGGCACGCCGATGACGCGCTTTACGAAGCTTTTGGACGTGTCGAGCGGGTATTGGAACACGATGATGTCGCCGCGCTCAGGCTGATGGAAGTGCAGGCCCACCTTATTGATCAGCAGGTACTGGCCATCATCCAGGGTGGGCTCCATGCTGTAGCCCTCGACCTTGTAGTTCTGGACCAACACCCGCACGCCCAGAAAAATGATGGCCGTGAGGACCAGCGTCTCGACGATCTCGCGCAAGGCGCCGCCCGCTTTGGACCTCTTTTTCTCAGTCTTTGGCGCCTCCGTTTGAGGCCGGCTGGAGGTAAGCGGCGGCAGGGAGGAGCCAGGAACGACAGCCTCCGAGACGTGCTCGGAGTCATCCACCGTTGGAGTATAGCGGTGGGGTTTCGGCC
>DAIUFO010000079.1:0-1342 GCA_036844545.1 Chloroflexota bacterium | reverse complement strand
GGCCCGCCGTTCCCAGCGACTGGCAGTCGGACAACCGGCGCGATACACTGGGACCGGTTGTGAGCAAGAATTCGTTCGAACGAGAACTGGAGCTGAGCGACGAGCTTGCCGATGAGGCCCTTGGCGCCTACCTCGCTGAGGTACGCGTGGCCCATGGCGGGCAACTTCTCACGGCGGAGCAAGAGCAGACGCTCGGCCGTCGCGTGGCCGAGGGCGATCACACCGCTATCAACGAGCTGGTGGAGGCGAACCTCCGTCTCGTCGTCAGCGTGGCCAAGAAGTACGCCAACCGCGGGTTGCCGCTGTCCGACCTAATCCAAGAAGGCAACCTGGGCCTCATCCGAGCCGCCCAGAAGTTCGACTACCAGCGCCAGCTGCGGTTTTCGACGTACGCCGTATGGTGGATCCGCCAGGCGGTGGGCCGGGCTATCGAGGAGCAGGCGGCCATGATCCGCCTGCCCGTGTATGTGGCTCAGCTGCGCCAGAAGCTGCTGCGCATCGAGTCTGACCTGCACGGCAAGTTGGGCCGGCTGCCGGACGAGTACGAGCTGGCCAACGCCACCGGGCTGACTATCGAGAAAGTACGCGCGGCGCGTTCGGCCTCGTGGGTGTCCGCTTCGCTGGACGAGCCGGTGGGCGAGGACGAGGACTCCACGCTGGGCGACCTGCAGGCCGACGCCAAGATGGGCTCGCCTGAGGACGAGGTTATCCGCAACGAGCTGCGCGACGTGCTCGAGGGCGCGCTGAGCAACCTCTCGAGTCGCGAGGCGTTCGTGATCCGTGCCCGCTACCTGATGGCCAAGCCGCTGTCGCTCGACGAAGTCGGCGAGCAGTTGACCATCACGCGCGAGCGTGTCCGCCAGATCGAGGTCGAGGCGCTGGCCAAGCTGCGCGGCCTCGGCGACCTCGCCACCTTCAAGATCTAGCCCTTTCTATTGTCATTCTGAGCGTCGAGCGAAGAATCCGCGACCTCGGACCGGCGGATGCTTCGCTGCGCTCACCATGACAAATCTGGCGTGGTGCTTCGCTTGGCACCAGTTTTGCTCAAGTTCTCGCCAAATGTCGACAGTGGTCGGGTCAAACGCGCAGTTCGTCGAAACGGACGCAGATGATCTCCTGGCAACAGCCTGCCACAAGCTGCGGACGCCTCTGACCGCTGCCATGGGCTTTCTCCAACTGGCGGTTCGTGACGCCCGGCGATCCGGTGCCGGCCCGTCAGATCACCTGGAGATGGTCGATCAGCAGCTGCGGCGGATGGCCGGCATGCTGGACGAGCTGGCCTCGAACACCAGCAGCCAGTAGGTACCCTTATACCCCGTGAGGTACCTCTCGGGGCAGTATT
>DAIUFO010000078.1:9995-12781 GCA_036844545.1 Chloroflexota bacterium | reverse complement strand
GGTGTACGACGCCCGCGTCCGGCGGCAGCGCCTGCCGCAGCCAAGGGACGCCCTCACCTAGCCTCTCCCATCGCGGTGGGAGAGGAACACATGCTTCGCTCGTGAGTCTGGTCGTCCAGAAGTACGGCGGCAGCTCGGTCAAGGACGTCGGGCGCATCAAGGCCGTGGCGCAGCGGGTGGCGGCGCGCCAGGATGCCGGCAACCGCATGGTGGTGGTCGTCTCCGCCATGGGCGACACGACCGACGAGCTGATCGAGCTCGCCCGTCAGATTGGGCCCCAGCCCGAGGCGCGGGAGATGGACATGCTGCTGTCCACCGGCGAGCTCATCTCGTCCGCGCTGGTCACTATGGCTCTCCACGAGCTGGGCCACAAGGCCGTAGCCTTGTCCGGCCCGCAAGCCGGCATCATGACGGACGCCACCTTCAGCAAGGCCAAGATCTCGGCCATCGATCCCAGCCGCCTCGAGCGCGAGCTCGAAGACGGCAAGATCGTCATCGTCGCCGGTTTCCAGGGGCTGACCGACGACCAGGACGTCGCGACGTTAGGCCGCGGCGGCTCCGACACGACCGCCGTGGCGCTGGCGGCCCGGATGCGAGCCGGCGCCTGCGAGATCCTCACCGACGTGGACGGCGTCTACACCGCCGACCCGCGTATCGTGCCTGAGGCCCGCAAGCTCTCCAGCATCTCCTTCGAGGAGATGCTGGAGATGGCCCAGATGGGCGCCAAAGTCATGCACCCGCGGGCCGTCGAGCTGGGCCAGATCTACGACATGCCAATCACGGTTCGGTCGAGCTTCAGCGACCGGGAAGGGACGATCATCGGCGTGGAAAACCTCAACAAGGTCACCGGCATCGCCCACGATTCCGACGTGGCCAAGATCACTGTGGTGGGCGTGCCCGACCGGCCCGGCGTGGCCGCCCGGCTGTTCGCGCCGCTGGCCGAGGCCGCCATCAACGTCGACACCATCGTCCAGAACGTCAGCCACCAAGGCAAGACCGACATCTCCTTCACCGTTAACAAGACCGATCTGGCGTCGACGCGGAAGTTCGTGGAGTCGGCGTCCCGAGACCTTGGGGCGGAGACGGTGATCGCCAACCCCGACATGGCCAAGGTGTCGATCGTCGGCACGGGCATCCAGAACCACCCCGGCTACGCCGCTCGGATGTTCGGCGCCATGAGCGAGGCCGGCATCAACATCGACATGATCTCGACGTCCGAGATCCGCATAACCGTGCTCATCGACCACGACCGTGTGTCAGACGCCGTCCGTGTCCTGCACAAGACCTTCGAGCTGGATAAGGCTTAGCTGGCCGCGGCTGCTTTCAACACCGCCTTGACGATGTTGACGTAGCCGGTGCACATGCACAGCTGGCCGGACAGCCCTTCCCGGACCTCGGCTTCGGTTGGGTGCGGGTTATCCCGCAGCAGCTCCGCCGCGGCCAGGATCATGCCCGGCGTGCAGAAGCCGCACTGGAGGCCGTGGCACTCCTTGAAGGCGCGCTGCAGCGGGTGCAGCCCGCCCTTCGGAGCAAGTCCCTCGATGGTCGTGATCTCGGCGCCGTCGGCCTGGACCGCCAGCATGATGCAGGGGCGCGCGCCGCGGCCATCCAGCAGCACCGTACACGCGCCGCACACGCCATGCTCGCAGCCCACGTGTGTTCCCGTCAGCTCCAAGTCCTCGCGCAGGAAGTCCGCCAGCGAGCGCCGCGGCTCGACCATGCGCTCGTAGACCTGACCGTTAACGGTGACTTTGATCTCCCTCTCCCGCCGCGGCGGGAGAGGGTCGGGGTGAGGGAACTTGTCGTTCATGCCACCCTCACCCTAGCCCTCTCCCGGTCCTACGCGGACGGCGAATGGCGGGAGAGGGGACTTGAGCTTCCCCCACACACGCTCGGGGGTGATAGGCAGCTCGTCGATGCGCACGCCGAGGTCCCACAGCGCGTCTTCGACGGCGTTGGCGATGCAGGCCGGCGCCGGCACCGCGCCGCCTTCCCCCACGCCTTTGGAGCCGAGCGGCGTGAACGGAGAGGGAGTTTCCAGGTGGTCGCCGTCGATCGCCGGCGCCTCCATCGTCGTGGGCTTGAGGTAGTCCATGAAGCTGGCGGTCAGCAGCTGGCCCTGCTCGTCGTAGCGGAGCTCCTCCAGCAGCGCCGTGGCGATGCCGTGCAACGTCGCGCCATGGACCTGGCCCTCGATGATCAGCGGATTGATCTCGGTGCCGCAGTCGTGGACCACCAGGTAGCGCAGCACCTTCACGTCGCCTGTCTCGAGGTCGACTTCGACTTCCGACAGGTGGCAGGCGTTGGTGGTCACCAGCTGGCCGCGCCAGCGTCGCTCCGCGTCGGGCAGAGTCGCCAGTGGGTTCGAGTAGTAGCAGCTCTCGTCCAGGCCCGGCTCCAGCCCGGGTGGCAGGCGCAGTAAGTCGCGATAGGCGATGGCCCCGATCTCGCGCAAGCTGGGCCGCTTACCTGTCTCGCGCTCGACGTAATCGCCGATGGCATCGATCTTCATCTTGACCTTGCGGCAGGCGCCGACGATGGCGCCCGTATCGGTGCCGGCGAACTTGTTGGAGAAGTTGCCGGAGTGCGCCATCCAGGGTGAATCGTACGAGTCAAACCCGGTGGCCACGAAGATGTCGTCCACGTCGACGCCCAGCTCGTCGGCGGCAATCTGCGCTGTGGCCGTCTCGTAGCCCTGCCCGCTGGGCGAATTGCCCAGGCTCACGCGCACACTGCCGTCCGCGCCCACGCGCACCCGTGCCGCGTCGCCCACGCCCGAGGTCGTC
>DAIUFO010000078.1:0-9985 GCA_036844545.1 Chloroflexota bacterium | reverse complement strand
CGATGTAGGATGACGAGTTGGACGAGCTCGGCTCCGCGGCAAAGGCCAGCCCGATGCCGCGGCGCTTCTGTCCCTCGCCCGCCGCGGCGGGCGAGGCTAGGTGAGGGCCCTTCCGGTCGGCGTTGAACTCGTGCTGTCGTTTGCGCGCCCCGTCGTATCCGAACCGCTCCAGCGCCCTTTGCAATGTCGCCGGGAAATCCCCGCTGTCATAAAACGCCCCGTTCGGCGTGGTGTATGGCATCTGCTCCGGCTGGATCAGGTTCCGGCGCCGCGGCTCCGCGGGATCGAGCTTCAGCTCGCGCGCCACGCGGTCCACCAGGCGCTCCATGGCGAAGCACATGAGCACCTTGCCGATGCCCCGGTTGGCCCCGCTGGGACACTTGTTGGTCAGCACGGCGTAGCCCTCGAACTCGGCCGCCTGGATGCGATAGGCGTTCACCAGGTTGGTGAACTTGAGGAGCGTGTGGAGCGTCGGGTTGACCAGGTTGTTGCCCTCGTCCACCACGTCCAGCACCTTCATTGCCAGCAGCTCCCCCTCGCCGGTCACAGCCAGCGAAATGTCGATGTGGCCGTCGGCCGAGTGCATCAGCGCCATAAGGCTTTCCTGCCGGTCCTCGATCCACTTGACTGGCCGGCCCGCGGCCATCGTCAGCATCCCGGTGATGACCAGGTAGGCGGCGCGCCGCTTGTTCCCGAAGCCGCCGCCGATATCCGGCGTGAGGAAGCGCAGCCGGCTCTCGTCGATGCCCAGCCCGCCGGCCAGCACGCCGATGGCCACGCCCGGCCGGCCGTCGTTGCACCACATCGTCAGGGCCCGGTCGTGGGGGTCGTAGGCTGCGATGCAGCCGTACGTCTCCAGCGGCGTCGAGGCGAAGCGCTGAATGTGGAAACGCTGGCTCACCACGTGCTCGGCGCCGGCGAACAGCGCATCAACGTCGCCGTACACGAAGCGGTCGTGCCACAGGACGTTGGAGTCCAGCTCGTCATACAGCTTCTCGGCGCCTGGCGCCATGGCTGTATCGGCGTCGGCGGAAACCGGCAGGGGCTCGTAGTCGACCACGATGCGTTCCAGCGCGTCCTCGGCGATGGCGCGCGTGTCGGCCGCCACCGCCGCCACCGGCTCGCCCATGAAGCGCGCCTTGTCGACGGCCAGGCAGTAGTGGGTGATCTGCCGCGGAGTTGGCACCAGCGTGCCCATCGGCTTCGTCCGGGTGCGGGCATCCTCGCCGGTGATCGCGGCGTGGACTCCCGGCATAGCCAGCGCCGCGCTCACGTCGACGCTGCAAATACGCGCATGCGCATAGGGGCTGCGCAGGAAGGCGGCGTGCAGCATGCCCGGCAGGTGGATGTCGTCCACATACCTGCCGGCGCCGGTCGTGAGCCGATCGTCCTCTCGCCGCGGCATGGGCTGGCCGACGTACTTGGGCCGCGCGGGATGAGCTGGAGCCATCGCATCCATTATCGAGGCACGCCATCGCTGAGCCTCTCGGTTGCGAGACTCGCGGCTTGTGAGGTCACCCACCTCGGAGAAGCGGGCTGCCGGCAAACCTAGAGGGATCGGCCGGCGTCGACCGCCAGGACCTGCCCAGTCACGAGGCGCGACTCGGGCGAGCCAAGAAAGAGGAAGGGGCCGGTGACATCCTCGGGCCGCGGCATCGTGCCACCCGGATGCTGTCCGGCCCAGCCCTCGCGGCTCGCCCCACGGTAGCGCTGCAGCGCGTCCGTCATCCGGGTTTCGGCCACGGGTAGGATGGAATTCACCCGGATACCCCAGGGCGCCAGCTCCTTGGCCAGGTTGCGTGTCATGGCGATGATGCCGCCCTTGGCGCTGGCGTAGTCCACCACGCCGGTGCTGGCCCTCACCGCCGCCGGAGCCGTGACCGTGATCAAGCTGCCGGCCACGTGCTGCTCGATCATGCGGCGAGCCACCGCCTGGAGCACAAGGAAGGTGCCCTTGAGATGGGTGCCCACCACCTCGTCCCACTGCTCCTCGCTCAGCTCCAGGAAGGGGACGGGCCGGATGACGCCGGCATTGGCGATGGCCACGTCGATGCGGCCCCAGCGCTCAACCACCGATGCCACCCAGTCCTCAACGCCACGCCGCTGCCGCACGTCCACGAGTTCGCCGCTCGCGTCCGGCTGCTGCGCTCGCAAGCGGTGGAGCGCATCGTCCAGAGCCGCTCGGTCGCTCCGGCCGGAAATCACGACTACGGCGCCCTGGCTAGCATAGGCCTCGGCGACCGCCAGCCCGATGCCCCGTGTGCCGCCGGTGATGAGCACGACGCTGCGCTCGCCCAACGGCGCGGTCACCGGGATCCCATCATGCTCTCTGGCGCCGACAGCACGGCCTTCGCGGGGCATCTCTTCTTAAGCATGTTGTTGCCGGTTGCAGCCAGGCCCACCGAGCATTGATAGCCGCCGGAGATTGTCCCCCGCCGCGGACCCGATCATGCAGCGGCGGCGCATCCGCAAGGACTCGGCGCATGGCGTGCGCGGCGCAGGCAACAGACGATGGATGACGATGATAGACGATGAGGCTGTTTGCCGCCGCGGCGTTGAAGAACCGAGTCGAATATGCTTGGGGCGAACAACGACCGCCAAATTCCACTGGAGGGTAAGACATGATGCGGATCAAGCTATTCGGCCTGTCGCTGACACTCCTGCTGGCTGGCTGGCTGCGGCGGCTCGGCTAGCGTGTCGTCCACGCCGGCGACGAGCTCAGCGCTGGCAAGCGCAAAGCCGGCCGTGCCCGCCAACTCGGCAGCCGCGAGCGTCAAGCCGGCCCCACCCAGCTCGCCGCCGGCCTCAGCCGCGGCTTCCCCTGCGCCCGGCACGCCAATCAAAGTAGGCTTGCTGGAATCGCTGACCGGGCCCATTGCGCAGGGGGCGAAGGACAATCTTGACGGCTTCAACCTGTACCTGGCGTCGACCAACAACACAATCGCCGGCCGCAAGATTCAAGTCGTCGTAGCCGACGACCAGAACCAGGCCGACGTGGGCCTAACGAAGGCCAAGCAGCTGGTTGATGTTGACCACATCAACGTCCTGATGGGCATCTCGCCGACGCCGCTGTGCTACGCCATCGCCAGCTACGTGCAACAAGCGCACGTGCCCACGGCCGTATCAGGCAACTGCGGCGCAGACAACGCCACCACCACTCCGAAGTACAAGAGCCCGTACTTCGTGCGCTTTTCCCAGAACACCAGCGGTCTGTTCGGCCCGGCTGGCGATTGGGCCTTCAAGCAAGGCTACAAGACCGCCGACATTGTGACCTCGGACTACGCTGGCGGGTTGGAGGTGACTGACGTTACAGCCAGTGCCTTCGTGCTGGCCGGCGGCTCCATCGTGCAGGAGCAGCACCCGCCGCTGGGCACGACCGATTTTGGGCCGTTCCTGGCCAAGCTGAACCAGAATGCCGATGCGCTGTTCGCCTTCATGCCCGGCGCCGACAGCCTGCGGTTCGGCCAGCAGTACGCCGACTACGTCACCACCGAGAAGCTGCACATCATCGACGACGGCGCCCAGATCACCGCTGGCTCGACCCTGGCGCAGCTCAAAGATAAGGATGTGGGTGTCGTCGCCAGCGCCATCTACACCGAGGCGAGTGACTCGCCTCAGAACAAGGCGTTCCTGCAGGCCTGGGCCGCCAAGTACCCCGGCCGGCCAGTGTCAGTCGATGCGGCGCAGGGCTATTGCGGGGCGCAGATACTCGACGCGGCTCTCAAGAAAGTAAACGGCGACATCGAGAACACGCAGGCGTTCCTGAATGCTCTGTACTCGACCAACCTCGAAACCGCCAAGGGCCCGGTCAAGCTGGACCAAGATCACGACATCATCCAGAACGTCTACGTCTATCAGATCGTGAAGAACGGCAACGGGTATGGCCAGAAGCTGCTGCAGACGTACAAAGACGTGGCGCGAGGCTTCGAGCGTTTCCCGGGCAAACCAACCCCTGGGGCACTCAAGGACAAGTGGGTTGGCTTGACCAAGGCTAAGCTGGAGGCGATGAAGTCGTAGCCGCGTGTGCTTAGGGGTGCGGCCCATAAAGTAGCAGCGGAGCCATAAAAGGGAGACATACCATGGCAGTAGCCACTTTGCCGGTGATTGATGCCGACGGTCATGTAGCCGAGTGTGCGGAGACGTTCGCTGACCGATACTTCGACTTCCCGAACTACAAGGATCGACGGCCACGCATCGTTCGTGACGAGCAGCGGTCCTTCTGGGTGATTGACGACGCGGTTTTCCCGCGGCTCGTCGGGCCAGGATGCCATATTCTGACTACGCCTCAAAGCGTTGGCCCAACCGGCAACCCCGGTGACGACGATGAAGCCCAGCGCACCTTGAGCGATCTGCAGGCCCGCTGGAGGCTCATGCAAGACGAGGGACTCGACCTGCAGGTTGTCTATACCACCCTCTTTTTGGCCTATCCGCTTACCCACGATCCGGGGTTATACGCGGCGCTCTGCCGCTCCTACAACAACTGGATGGCCGACCGGTGCTCGCCAATGCCGGACAAATTCAAGTGGGCGGCGGTTGTCGCGCTCGATGATGTCGCATCTGCCATAGAAGAGGTAAAGCATGTCAGGGCGTTGGGGGCGGTGGGCGTCATGATCCTTGGAACCGTCGGCGAGACGCCCTTGCACGACCGCCGTTTCTGGCCCTTCTATGAAGCGGTGGAAACGGCAAACCTAGCGCTCGCCATTCACGTTGGCTGGTCTTGCCCGCCGCTCAGCAACATGTACGATACGCTGTTCCTCTCAGCCTCTCTGCCGTTTCAGCTGCCAATCTTAATGGCCTTCGGCAGCCTCGTCGGTGGCGGAGTGCTGGACGACTTCCCGGCGCTGCGGCTGGCATTCCTGGAGGCCGGCAGCGAATGGCTCCCCTGGATAGTCGCCCGGATGAGCCACTTCTACAGCAGCTTCCAGAGAAGACCGCTGGCCAAGCCAAGCGCCCTTCGGGCTCCGCTCGATTATCTTCAGGCGGGCAACATCTATCTGTCGGCTGAACCCGACGACCGGCTGCTGCCGCACGTGTTGGCGCTACTAGGCGAGGATCAGGTGATCTACGCTTCCGATATCCCGCACAATGACCGAGAGCCATACAACGCGTCCGAGCTGCAACGTCGGCCAGACTTGTCGGAAGCTGTGAAGCGCAAGATCCTGTGGGATAACCCCAGGCATCTCTATCGACTGTGACACTCCCCGGCACTTCACAGTGTGGCTGAACTGACCTGTGGAACGGTAAAACTCAAAACGTCGATGACCGAAGCTGAATCTGTGACTGATTTCCTCGTTGTCGCTGGCGACCGGGCTGTGGGGCGGCACAACCTCAGTCGGCGTTGGCCGAAGCTCAAGTTTGAGGGCCGGCTCGGAGCATAAGACTCAGAGCTCCGCCATTCAGCAGGAGACGACCAGCTCGGGATGCTGCGTGGTGGCGTGGCGCACCAGCGCGGCGGGTCCTTCCCGGCTGAACCCGGCTTTCAAGCGCCAGACCTGCCGCACCGACACCTTCAGCAGATCGGCGCGTCAAGACCAGCGCTCGTCTCTGTTCCCGTATCCCCAAGGTAACCCTCTCCTCTTGCACAGAGGACAGATTCCCTGGTCACTTAAGTACTGACACTTTCCCTGGGCGCCGACACGATCCGCATGACTCAATCAGCATGGACTTTCACATGGGGCTACCGGCAGAAAAAGCAGGCCTTGTTGAAGTGCGGTTTACCGCACTTGAAAATGAACGAACGCGAGTGGAACTCACCCATAGCAACTGGGAAGCGTATGGTGACATGGCTGAAATGATGCGTGGTGGCTACGGCTCAGGTTGGGTCATAATTTTTGAAGAGGCATTCAAAGCGGCTTGCGGCGGTTGACCTGTGTCTCAACGCCCTCCGCGCGACCTACGGCCACACGCTGCAAGCGTTGTTCGAGTATCTGGCCGAGCCGCAAGGGGTTCTGAGGTTATTCGGCTTTCGCGAACCTCGATGGTGCCCGGCGCCATCAGTATTTGGGTGGCCGCGTCGCAGCGAACTCAGCGGCCCGGGCTGCCCAACCCCATGAGGGCAGCGTCGTCGGCCACACCCTCGGCGCTCACGTAGATGAAACCGGCCATTGGCCGGCCAGTGAAGTCCATCGGCCGAGTGTGGGGCTCGACCAGCGCCCTGGCAGCCTCATCCGGACCTAGGCGCACGACCATCTCGCTGTTGACAACGCCACAACACATGTGGCCTGCGATCATGAAGGTCAGACCGCCAAACATCTTGCGCTCATCGACGGGGGCATGTTCGCGAAGCGCCTCCCGCAGACGCCCGGCCAAAGCCTCGTCGTAAGCCATTCGCAGTGGATCTTAGTTGGCCTGAAGTGGTCCCACCGCCCATGGATCCGGACCCGGGTCAACGCCCACCGCTGCCTTCGCGAGACGCTCCAGAAAATGTCCCCAACCGACCCCATGCTCGGGCAGCTGGCTCTCCGGGAGGTTGTGATGCAACAGCGTCAGCTCGGTCGCGTTTCCGCTGGCGGTCAGGATGACTTCCACGCTGCTCGAGCCTGGAGGCAGGTCATGGCTATCCGGCGTGCCCCAGCTGAACACCAGCCGGTTGGGCCGGTCAACTACCTCATACTGCCCGCGAACGAGCACGCCGTTGATGTCCACCGAGAAGATGCCTCCCGGCCGGGGTTCCAGTTGGGCAGCATCCCCCATCCAGGTCACTATCGCCTTGGGGTCGCAAAAGCAGTCGAACACGATTTCACGTGGCGCGTCAATCCAGAGATGAGTAACGAACGGCTCAGCCACCGCGACGATGCCTGGCCGTCGTCTCCGCGAGCTTCTTGAGGCGATCGAGGCGATCCGGCCAGAGCTGCTCCAAGAACTCCTGCACGGTTTCCAGGCCTTCTGGGCGCACCGCGTACAAACGCCGGGTGCCAACCCGCTCCTCTGTCAGCAAGCCGGCTTCCCGCAAAACGCGCAGATGTTGTGAGACCGCTTGCATGGAAATATCGAAGTGAGCTGCGATCTCTCCCACGGAGCACGGCCGATCGCGGGCCAGCCGCAAAATCTCCACGCGATTCGGCTCGGCCAGCGCCCGAATCGCGGCTCCTGCGTTCAGGGCTGGCGACCCATGAATGCCACCAGCTGCGCCGTCAGAGACGCACCGCTGGCCGCGGGAATCTCCGGCCCAATAAGCGGTGGCCGAGTATCTGGCGTCACCGCCATGCGAGCGAACTCCAAGACGTGGCCGGCCAGCGAGTCGTCCAAGATTGCTGACTGCCCCGCGGCTTTGGCCAGGTCCCATCCGTGCACGGCTATGTCGAGGGTGGTAAAGCCGGCCAGCATGGCTACGGGCATCTCGCCGAAGGGCGTCTGCCTTGTGCCGTCCAGCATCCCTGTGCGTTGCGCGGTGTCCAGAAGCTTCTGAGCGCCCCGGTCATAGGCCATAAGTGGATCGTCCCCCACTAAGTCTGCCGCTGGCAGGCCCCCCGGTTCCATCGCCACGTCTGGCGCCGTCGACGACAGCAGGGCGGCGCCGAGCGATAGCGTCCCAAGTAGATGGTTCAACAGTTTGCGGACGTCCCAGGCCGTGCACGGTGTTGGAAGGCCCAATTGAGCCTGGTTTATAGCGCTGACGAAGTCACGCGTCGACTTGGTCGAAGCCTCGAAAGCATCGTAGAGGTTCATGGTTGTTATTAAATCACATACTTAATTAAGTGTCAACTTGTACAAACGTCCACTTTAGAACCCGCCGCGGCGCGGCGCCAGCTGCCGCGGGCGACCGACAGGATGTTCGCCGGGGATGTGGCGGAATTGTGGACTCACAGCAGCTTGCGAGCTTCCTCGAGGCGGGCCTCCTCGACCTTGATCTCAACGCCGGCCCGTTCCTCCTGAAGCAGCATGGCCACGCGCGAGTCACGGCCGCCCCAGCCGCGATTCAGCGCCTCCGTGAGCTCAGCCAGGGCCAGGTTTGCCAGCCGCATAGGGACGCCCAGCTCGCGGCCGAGCTCGGTTGCTAAAGCGATGTCCTTGTGCGCCAGGCGGAGCTGGAAGTTGGGTGGATCAAACTTGGCCGGCAGGAAGTCGTCGATCAGCCGGTCGAAGGTGCGGCGGCGGCCCCCGGCTCCCTGGCGCACCGATTTCCACAGCTCGAGCGGGTCGACCCCGGCCTTCACACCGAGCGTCCAGACCTCGGCCAGGGCGGTCTGCAGGATGTAGCTGGCACAATTGTGGACCAACTTGGTCACGCAGCCGGCGCCGATCGGTCCCGCGTAGACGACCTGGTCGCCGATGGCATCGAGGACGTGCTTGTGATGGCGAAACACGCCTTCGTCGCCGCCGACCCACATGGCCAGCCGGCCGCTCTCTGCGCCAGCCGGCCCGCCGCTAACCGGGGCGTCCAAGACGTGCACCCCACGCTCGCTGAAAATCTTGTGCAGGCGGCGCATCAGCGTGGGCGAGCTCGTACTGAGATCGAAATAGGCCATGCCGTCGCGCATGCCAGCCAGCAGCCCGTTCTCGCCCAAAGCTACGGCCTCGACTTCCGGCGGCCCAGGCAGCGAGGTGAGGACGACGTCCGTCGCTTCGGCGACTGCCATGGGCGTGTCCGCCCAAGCGGCGCCGGCGGCCAGGTGCGGCGTGGCCGCCTCGCGCCGGGCGTCATGGACCACGAGGTCGTAGCCCGCTTTCCGGAGATTGGCGGCCATCTTGCCACCCATGGTCCCCAGGCCGATGAAGCCGACCTTCACGATTGGACCTAGACTACCCAGGAACGCTTCCCGTTGGCGGCCAGCAGCCGTCCGAACACCATGCCCGGGAAATGAGCCGCCGCCACCGGTGTCTCGGTCCCTTCGATCTCCCTGGCGAGTGCGTTGCGTGTCCGCTTGGCCAGTTCGGGATCAACGTCCCCCAGTCCAGCCCACTCATCGTCCAGAAGCTCGACCGGGCAGTGCACCACGTCACCCAGGAGCAAACCCCGAGAGGCGCCGGATGACAGCACAATGATCGTGCTGCCCGGCGTGTGGCCCGGCGCCATCATGGCGTCGATCCCGGGCACGAGCGGACCGCTGCCCTGCCAGGTCTTCAGGCGATCCTCGATGGGCGCGAGAAGGGGACGCACCCGCTCGTTGTCCAGGAAGTGCTCCCAGTCCCGCATGTCGCAGCGATAGGTGGCATTTGGGAAGACAATTGCGCCTTCTCGCGATGCCCAGCCAACGTGATCGAAGTGCAGATGCGTGAAGATCACGTCGGTGATGTCATCCGGGGACACGCCTTGGGCGGCGAGGCCATTCAGGAGCTCACCTCCCACGTACTGGTTGCCCCCCGCGGACAGTCCCGACCCGACGCCGATGCCGGTATCGACCAGCACCAGCCGCTCGCCTGGACCACGCACGAGGAAGCCGCCCAGGGCCAGCTCTACCAGTCCGTCCTTGTCAAGAAATTGACGGTGCGGCGCCCACTGCTCGTCCGTGCTGCCCTTGAAGGCAGTGGGCTTGGCCTTCATGACGCCGTCAAACACCGGCTCGATGGAAAGGTCACCGATCTGCATGGGCCACAGCCTAGCAGCATGCGGCAGTCGCCAGCGTTCTATAGTGACGCCATGAATCTCGCCGTTGACAACCTCGAGGATCTGTATGGGCAATTGTCAGATGGGCGCATGCTGCCCGGCTGGAATCGTCGCGAGCCGGCCTTGTGGCCTGAACCACGAAAGGCGTTTGAGCCGCATCATTGGACCTACCGCGACGCCAAAGCGGGGCTGGACGCGGCAGGGCGGTGGGTCAGCACCGAGTTGGCCGAACGCCGGAACCTTATCCTGACCAACCCTTCGGACCAGGGCGAGTACTCCACCAGCCGCACCCTCGTCAACGCCTATCAGATGATCCTGCCGGGCGAGCGAGCGCGGTCTCATCGCCACAGCCCGCACGCCGGCCGGCTGGTGCTCGAGTGCAATGAGGGCGCCTACACGATCGTGGATGGCGTGCGCATCGACATGCGGCCGGGGGAC
>DAIUFO010000077.1:0-12900 GCA_036844545.1 Chloroflexota bacterium | reverse complement strand
AGCCACTACGCTGCCTACGACCGCTACTGGACGCTGGTAACGCCGCGCATCGTCGCCTGGTTCGACAAGTATGTTCGCAACGGCGGCGTGGTGGTGGACAGCGCCGCCGGCGGCGAGGAAACCGTCGAATGGCTGGAACAAGGTGCATGAGCACCTTCATGGGGCGGGGCACGGATTCCTCGCTGCGCTCGGAATGACAAAGGAGGGGGGATCCCAATGTCAGTAGATCTCCGCATCTCCGGCGGCACGGTGGTGACGCCAGGCGGACAGGTCCAGGCCGACGTGCTGGTGGACCGCGGCAAGATCGTGGGCCTTGTTTCCGCGGAACTGCCAGTGGCCGATGTTGGCCGAGTTGTGGACGCGAAAGGCAAGCACGTCCTGCCGGGCATGGTCGACGTCCACGTCCACACCCGCGAGCCGGGCTACACCCACAAGGAGGACATCCTCACCACCACCCAGCAGGCCGCCGCCGGCGGCGTGACCACCATCTTCGGCATGCCCAACCTCGAGCCGCCGACCAGCACGCTCGAAACGCTGGAGCAGGTGTTCGACATGTATCGGGCTAAGGCCATCGTGGACTGGAACCACAATCCGGCTGCCACGCGTACCGATCAGATCGAGCCCATGTCCAAGACGGGCATCCGCGCTTACAAGGTCTACATGGTTGTAGATACCGGGCGCACCTACCCGCACCCGGCCGGCACGGGCATGCACGCCCACGGCGACATCCTGCGGATGATGGACACCATCGCGCCGACCGGGCTGCGGTTCATCATCCACCCGCACGACCAGTCGATCATGGACTACATCGAGCGCGGCCACCTGGACCGCGGCGAGAACACTCCTCAGGGCTACGCGCAGGCGCTGGCCGCGCGCAACGGCGTCATCTGGGACACCGCCGTGTCGGTCATCACCCGCTTGTCGGAAGCCTCCGGCTGCCCGCTGCACATCGCCCACATGCAAACGTGCCAGGCCATCGACAACGTCCGCCAGGCCAAGGCTCGGGGTGTGCCGGTGACCTGCGAAGTCAACCACTGGGGGCTGTTCCTGTCGCGCTGGGAGGATGTGGAGACGCTCGGTCCTTATGCCCTCTCATACTGGATCCCCGACGATGCCCGCGCCGCGCTGTGGGCAGGCGTGAACGACGGCACAATCGACGTGCTGTCCTCGGACCACGCGCCGCACACGCGCGAGGAAAAGGACATCGGCTGGACCCAGATGTGGAGCTCCCACACCGGCACGCCTGGCATCCAGTACCAGTACCCGCTGCTGCTCGACGCTGTCACGCGCGGTCTGCTGCCGCTGGCCCGCGCCGTGGACATGGTGGCCGCGGGGCCCGCCCGCTACTTCGGCCTGTCGGCCAGCAAAGGCGCCATCGAAGTCGGGCGTGATGCGGACGTGGTGATCGCCGATCTCGACGCGCCCTGGACAATCAGCAACGCTGGTGTGCTGTCGCGCTGCGGCTGGACCCCCTACGATGGCCGCGAGTGCCGGGCCCGCATCCTAAGCACCTACGTGCGCGGCCAGGAGGTGTTCGCGAATGACCAGGTGACGGGCCAGCCCGGCTACGGCCAGATGGCTCGGGCTTAAGTTGCATGGCCAGCCGAGCCCTCCCCCCCAGGACATCTTCGCCTCCGGCAATCGCGTAGTCGTTCGACTCATAATCCCAGGGTCGCAGGTTCGAATCCTGCCTGGCCCACCACATTTGAGCTTAAATTGAGCCAGAATCGGGGTGCCAACAGCATTCCGTGCCCGTCGCGAATAAGCGACGGCGGAATGCGTATCCTGCCATCCTCGACTGCGCCTCGCAGGCGCCCGAAAGCAGCCGCCGGCGAAGTCCGGCTGGCGCGCCTGGGGAGGCGGAAGCGCGACCGCGAAGGCATATCGGCGACTGCTAGATTGACTCGATCTGAACAAAGGTTCTAAAATTGGGTCATGTCAACCAGTAGGCCATTCTCGGGTCGGTCGGGTATCGTGCGAGCAATGGCCTGGGGGTTCCGGACGAGTGGGAAATGGCTCTAGACCATAGAGGACCAGACGGCTTTCTTCGGCGTGAGCCCCTTCCGCGGGACCGGCCTAAGTCTGGGAAGAGCAAGCTTCCCGTTCCAATTACCCCATCCAGTCACCTTCTAAAGCAGGGTGACGCGAGAGACCTGTCCTTCATCCCGGATGAGTCCGTGCATCTCGTTGTCACCTCCCCGCCTTACTTCGATCTGAAGCAATACGCTGCTGATAGCGGCGGCCAGTTGGGAGAGCTACACGAGTATGAGCAGTTCTTGGAAGAGCTCGATAAGGTCTGGCGTGAATGTGCTCGCGTGCTTGTCCCTGGAGGCCGCATCTGCTGCGTGGTGGGAGCAGTAAATCGATCGCGTCGAGCTAAGGGTCGGCATTATGTGCTGCCACTCCCTTCGGACATTCAGGTCCGAAGTCGCCAATTCGGACTCGACAACCTCACCCCGATTATCTGGCTCAAAGTCGGCAACATTCGCTTGGAGGCCTCCAAAAGCTCGCGCTTCCTCGGTAAACCCAACCTTCCCAACGGCGTCATCAAAAACGATTTTGAGACCATCGTGATGTTGCGGAAGCCGGGCGGGTATCGTAGCCCCACACCTGAAATGGAAGCCGCCAGCCGAATCGAGAATGACGATTATTTCCGCTGGTACGTACCTATCTGGTCAGATGTCACGGGTGCCAGCACGAGAGAGCACCCAGCACCGTTCCCGTTCGAAATTGCCTATCGGCTGATCCGCATGTTCAGTTTTGTCGGGGATACAGTGGTGGATCCATTCCTCGGGTCGGGGACTTCGACCAGCGCGGCCATGGCGTGCGGGCGCAACAGCATTGGTGTGGAGATCGAGCCCAGCTATTTGGAGAGTGCCGCATCGCGGCTGGCCAAGGTGCCGTTCGGGGTATCACTGACGATTGAACGCTAAGGACGCTCTATAGCGAGCGGTCGGCCAACCCTTCCCGGCTTGACCGAGCGGGCTCTGTTGTGTTTCGCTTTGCACGATGGAGCGGAAACAGAGGTCGGCGCGTGGCTCAGGAGCAGCGCGTAGTCGGAAGGCGCCTGCCCTAGCCTGGCCTCTTCCAACGGAAGCAAGGCGAACCCCTCTGGCCCCGACCAGCCTCGCGCTGGTCGACGTCCTAAGCCAGAAGTCCTCGCTCACCATTGAAGACTACGTTGCCGGCGTCAGCGAATACGTCCGGAAGCAAAGCTCTCTGACTGATGGACAGAAGAAATCAGCTCAGATTCGACTGTCTAACGCGTTGGCGAAAGCGCTACTCCAAGAGTTTCGCAACAAGCTGGCGAGCATGAGCCAATATGCCGTCGCAGGTGAGATTCGCGTAGCCGGCGCGCTCAGAGCAGCCCAGGTGGATTTGGTGGAATTCCATCCACTCGATGGCTTGCGACTGGCCGTTGAGATTAAGCCCGTGAACCTGGCGGTCGGGCGTGCCATCTGGAATAGGTTTGGGGACGTCAGAGTGACGGCGGTCAATCTGCACCTCAAATTCCCGTTCTCGGTTGTTGGAGGCGTCCTGGCTATTCCCACTTACGAGGAGGCCAAGCGCGGAGGCCAGATCGTCCACAAGGACACGACGCATCTGATCCTTCGAGCCATCGATCGGTTTGACCGGGCGGGAGGCGCCGGAGCGAGGCCGAAGCAGCCCACCTCCTCGAAGGCGTTTGCGTAATCGCTTACAACCCAGAGACTGGACGAATGGAGCCGGACTTACCGCCGAGAGGCAGGGGCCTGCGATGGGATGAATTCATCGACGAGATGGTCGTGGCCTACGAGGCACGGTTCGGGACTGACGTGGGCGATGTTGCCAACCGTCTAGACGCGGACGGGGAGCCATAAGTGGCAGCACCAGCGGCAATTGATTCATGGACATAGGACTGGGTCATCGACGCCGTGCGCCACGCGCCAGGCCTCCGGGCAACCTATCATGCGCTGACGCAGGAGTTAAGACATGATCGTTGTCCGTCGCACATTCCACTGCAAAACCGGCCACGCCGGCCCGGCCGCGGAGCTGTTTCGCGAGGTTGCGCGTATTACCCGGGAGGCGGACCCATCGGCCGGCGCGACCCGGATCTACACAGACCTATCCGGCGTCACCGACCGCGTGGTGCTGGAGACGGAGCGCAACACCTTTGACCATCCCCGTGAGCTGACGGCCGCTATCCATGGTCATCCAGACGCACCGGGTGTTTTCGCCCAACTGGCGGATCACGTGGCTGGCTCAGAGGTGGAGTTCCTCCAACTGGAGGACACCCTCTAATAATCCCCGATTAACCCCTCGTCGCTGTCGAGCGCGCCCTCTTGCAGGCCTTTGCCGACGTAGTAGCGCCACAGCTTGCCGATGTGCTGGCGGCGGTTGTCGCGGCTGGTCAGCAGCTCGAGTTCGTCGTTGGTGAGCGGCAGCAGTGGGCCGATGGCAAGCGCCTGCACCTGGGCCCGGGCGTTTTCCTCGAAGTGGACCGCGTCGATCAGCAGCGCTTCCACGCTTTCGGCTACGCAGATGCCGCCGTGGGCACGCAGCAGCGCGGCCTGGTGCTGGCCCAGGGTCGCGGCCAGCTCCTCGCCTTGTTGCTTGGTCTTGATGTGGGTGGGGTCGGCATGGATGGGGATGCCGCTGGCCCAGCGTTTGGCGTGGCCCTTCATCGGCACCAGCTTGGCGTCCGCCAGCGTGAACGCCGCCGCCAGCTCCGAGTGGGTGTGGACGACGGCCTGAACGTCGGGCCGCGCCCGCAGGATCTCGCTGTGGATACGCGTCTCAATGGGCATCTCGGTCTCTGGGGAGCCCGGTAGGTGATTCAGGTCGAAGTCCAGCTCGAGTAGGTGCTCCGCCGTCAGGCTGATGCGGCTTTGGACGTAGGGCTGGATGATGAATCCGCGCCCATCGGGTAGGCGGGCGCTGACGTGCCCGCTGTAGTTGACGATGCCCTCCATGTGCAGCAGCCGCACCGTCGCGGCCACCTTGGCTTTCAGCTTGTGAATCGTGGCCGGATCGGCCGCTAGTACAGGAGCTGCCATTACATGCTCATCGTAACGCCGCCGCTGCCGGCAGCGAAGGCATCCGGGTTTCGTTCGCCGCCGCTGCCGGCGCCGTTGTCGTGGTCGAATTCCTTGGCCTCTACCAGCGCGTGGCGCTTGTCGTCCTGGTGGAAAGCCAGCAGCCGCGGCGGCTCGCCGTCCAGGCCGAGGTCCTTCCAGTCGCGGCTGATCTTCTCGTACAGCTCGTGCCGGATGGCTGTCCGCTTCGAGAACACGTGCAGGTAGCGATGCTCGCGGCAGGCGTTGATCAGCGCCTTCGAGCCCCACGGCCGCTCCTCCGGCGGGTTCTGCGTCGGGTCCAGCCAGGTGGACCAGGTGTTGCGCAGGATGTCGATGTCCTCCACGGGGTTGCAGCGGCTGGACATGGCCCACAGCACCTCGTTCATGTCGGTGGGGTCGATGTCCTCCTCCACGCCGATGATCCACTTGGTGTAGTAAGCGCCGCCGGGGCACTGCGCCGCGATCGACAGCGCCTGGGACACGTGGCCCGCGTACATCTGCTGGATCTGGACGATTACCGCGCCGAAGCCGCCGGCAGCAGCCGGGTGCGAGTACACGCCCTTGATGCCGGGGATGCCCATCTTCTGGAGGTCGTTCCAGATGCGGGCCGAGCGGATGACGCCGAAGAACAGCGACTGCTCGCAGGACGGATAATCGGCCATCAAGGCCGCGGTCAGGACGGGGTTGGTCCGGTGGTGGATGGCCTTGACCTTGAGCACCGGCGTATCGGCCTCAGGCCGGCCGTAGTAGCCGGTGAACTCGCCGAATGGCCCTTCCGGCTTTAAGCGGTTCGGCTCGGCCACACACTCGAGCACCATGTCGGCCCGTGCCGGGATGGGCAGGTCGCCGAACATGCCCTGGCACACCTCTACGCCCTCATTGCGGATGCCGCCGACGTAGTAGTACTCGTCCACGTTCTTGGGGAACCCTTGCGAGCTCACCAGGAACTGCAGCGGGTCCACGCCGACCACGGCGCAGATCTCGATGGACTTGCCCTGCTCCCACATCTTGGTGATGTGCAGCCGGGCGTCCTTGCCGGGCGACAGGTACAGGCCGATCTCGTCCTTGCCCTGGATCATCATGCGGTAGGTCCCCAGGTTGACGTTGCCGCCGTCCGGGTTGCGGGTAATCACGGAGTCGGCCGTGCCGAGGTAGCGGCCGCCGTCCATCGGCCAGTGCTTGGGCACCGGCAGCTTGTACAGATCGATGTCGTCGCCCGTCAGCACGTGTTCGTTCACGGGGGCGCTCGCGGCCGGCACCTCTTTGGGCGGAATGGCGCGGTCGAGTTTGGTCATCGTCGCCCGGATGAGGTCGATCATCGGCATCTCCGGGTCCTCGTCGAGCGCCACGGCGATGCGCCGCTTGGAAGAGCCAAAGGGGTTGAACAGCACGCTCACGCCACTGTCCTTGTAGCCCTTGATGTTCTCGAACAGCAGCGCCGGGCCGCCTTCCTGCTTGCCGACCATGTAGGTGATGGCGCCCATCTCCTCGTCCCAGTCGACCTCTTTGGTGATGTGCTTGAGCTCCCCGAGCTCTTCGACGCGCGCCATCCACTCGCGCAGGTCCTTTACGGGCATGGACTTCCTTTCCTCAGCTTTCTACGTACTGTTCCTCTCCCATAGCAATGGGAGAGGCTAGGGCCTTCCTCCTTTGCCCCACGAGGCTAGCTTCTCGAATCTCTTACTGGCCTGGTGCAGCACCTGTAGCAGGTGATCCGCCGTCAGCCGCCGCGCAGCGTCGGCATCGTGCCGCTCGATAGCGTCCACGATGGCTTCGTGCGCCTGCAGGATGGCCGGCGACAAGTGCAGCCCGGTGCCGGGCGTCTGGTCCGGACCGAACGAAACATATCGCCTTCGGTCTTGACAGAATCCCCTTCGTGCATGTCTAATGTCAGACCATAAACCATTTTTGGCGACTTTTGCAAGCCAAAGTGGTAGTGTCTACTGACTAATTTCACCTGGAGCAACCATTGGCCAAACTCGAAGCGCGCAACGTCGAAGTGGAGTACTACAACACTCGCACCGGGAAGCGCCTCACCGCCCTCAAGGACGTCAACCTCGACATCGAGGAGGGCGAGTTCGTTTCCATCGTCGGGACGAGCGGTTGCGGCAAGACCACCTTCCTCAACGCCGTCGACGGCCTGCTGCCGCTGAAGCGCGGCCGCATTCGGCTGGATGGCAAAGAGATCAAGCGCCCGGGGCCCGATCGGGCAGTGGTGTTCCAGCAGCCTTCGCTGTTGCCGTGGCGGACCGTGTACGACAACATCATGTACGGTCTGGAGCTGCAGGGCAAGCGTCGCGACCCGAAGGCGCAGCAGACAGTCAACGATCTGATCAAGCTGGTCGGGCTGTCCGGCTTCGAGAAGTCCTTCCCCAGCGAGCTCTCGGGCGGCATGCAGCAGCGCTGCAACCTGGCCCGCGCCTTGGCTGTGGACCCTGAGGTGCTGCTGCTGGACGAGCCTTTTGCCGCGCTGGACGCGCAGACCCGCGAGTTCATGCAGTCCGAGCTGCTGCGCATCTGGGAAAGTACGCACAAGACGGCCGTGTTCATCACCCACCAGATCGACGAAGCCGTGTACCTGTCCGATCGGGTGATGGTGTTCTCGTCTCGCCCCGGCACGCTGCGCCGGGTGGTCGACGTACACCTGCCGCGCCCGCGCTCGCTGCACGTCAAGCGCGAGCCGAAGTTCCTCGAATACCTGGACGAGATCTGGACGATTATCGAGGAAGAGGGCCGCAGGTCCGGCTCCTTCGCCGCCCCCGAGCCGGCGGCCATCGCCGCCGGCTAGGGGGAACGGATTCTTCGCTCGACGCTCAGAATGACAAAAGGGAGTTAGACGCTGACGCCCTGCTCCCGGTACCACTTCGCGGCGCCGGGATGCAGCGGCACGTGAAGTGGCCAGGCTTCCCGGTTGAGGCCGAGCTGGGCCACGCTCTCGTAGCTGTCCTCCCAGGGAACCTCGTCCGCTCTGGCGGCCAGCGCTTGGCACACCTTGTAGACGTCGTCCTCGGGCATCGACTCGCGGGTGTACACCGGCCAGCCGCTGTAGTCGATGCAGTCGGACTCGGCCTTCAGCCGCGGGTCCCACGACGTGGGCAGCGGCACCCGGCGCCAGCCGAGGTCCGTCATGTGCTCGAAGACGTGGTCCTCCAGCTGGACCGGCTCGAAGCCCTGCTCGAGGGCGGCGTGCAGCCACATGGTGATGCCTTCGTCGATAACCGCGTCGACGGCGCCCTCGCGGATGGCGTTGAGCCGGCGCTTGTCGCCGGGGCCGCCATTTGTCTGGAGGCTGCCGCCCCACGACTGCAGGTCCTGGAGCGTGAAGCCGTAGACCTCCAGCAGTTGGTCGATGCAGACGCGCGTCGAATGCGTGACGTCCTCCCGAATCGACAGCCGCAGCGGGTATTTCTTGTCCTTGACCTCCGCCAGCGACTTCAACCCGGTGCGTGGATGCAGCGCTACCACGAAGCGGTCCCAGCTGGGATAGCTGAACACCGCCCGCAGCGGCAGCGGCTCGGTGAAAAGCCCCTTGCCGCGATAGGCCTGGGTCAGCATGGCCGAGGGGTTCACGAACACGAAGTCGAGCTCCCCCCGCGCCACCGCGTGCGCCAGCACCGGCGAGCCGGTGGACATGCTGATCCAGGGCTTGTACGTCTCGCCCGATCCACTGCCCACGGTCACGCAGATGTCCCGTGGCCCGTAGTACGGCGTATCCGGGTTGCCCGCCAGGTGGAGCACTACCTCCCACAGCGTCTTGGCGCGCTTGAAGTTGGCGCCAACCGGCAGCGGCTCAGGCATTGAGGATCCAGGACCAGCGGTCGCGCGTGATGCGCTTCTCTTCCGGAACCGGCCCGATCGCCTTCGGGAACTGGTCCAGCCACTCGTATGGCCGGCAAGCGTCGATAATCACCCGGCTGTTGTGGCCCTTGATGTCGGGCCGGATGGCCGGATCGAGCGGCCCCGACCAGGCCCGCTTGATGATGTCGAATGAGCGTTCCGGGTCCGAGCGTGTACACACCGCCCACATCACCTCGTTGAGGTCGGACACGTCGATGTCCTCGTCGACCACGATGACGATGCGGCCCAGGTAGGCGCCGGTGCGGCACATGGCCGCCACATGGCCTGCCTGGCGCGCGTGGCCCGGGTAACGCTGCTTGATGGCCACCACGTTCAGCAGCCGGCAGCCGCCGACACCGTGGCACCACGCCGCCGTTACGTCCGGCACGCCAGCCAGCTTGAGCTCGCGCCGCAGGTTGGCGCTGCGCAGGTACTGGCGGAAGCGGTGCGCCTCGTAAGGTGGCTTCTCCGGCGGCACGCCCAGGATGATCGGGTTGTCGCGGTGGTAAATCGCCTTGACCTCGAATACCGGCTCTTGCCGCTCGGCTGAGGCGTAGTACCCGGTCCATTCGCCGAAGGGCCCTTCCAGCCGCTTCTCGTCGTGCTTCAGGAAGCCTTCGATGGCGATCTCTGCCCGGGCCGGAATGGGCAGCCCGGTGTATTTGCCGTTGACGCACTCCAACGGCTCGTGGCGCATGCCGCCCACCCAGTCGATCTCACTCAGGCCGGGCCGGATTTCCAGGCACGATGCCAGGAACAGGTACGGGTCAGCCCCAATGACTACCACCGCCGGCATGTCCTGGCCCTTCTCGAAGTACTTGTCGCGGTGGATGCGGCCGCCTTTGCCGGGCGAGATGTACAGGCCGGTATGGTCCTTGTCGTGGATCATCACTCGGTAGGTGCCCACGTTCAGCGAGCCGTCGTCCGGGTCGCGGGTGATGACGTTGTCGCCAGTGCCAATGTAGCGCCCTCCGTCTTCCTCGTGCCATTTGGGGGTGGGGAACTTCCACATGTCGACGGCGTCGCCTTCGAGCACGTTCTCAGTGATCGGTCCGCTGGTCACCGTTTTGGGAGCCACGGGCACCACGGCGTCCATTCGCCGCTCCCATTCGTCCATCAGGTCGATAACGCTGATGTTGACTGGCAGCCCCAGCGTGATGGCCAGCCGGCTGCGCTCGCCCTGGGCGTTGACCAGCAGGCGGAAGCCGTCGGGGTAGCCGGGGATCTTGTCGAACAGCACGGCTGGCGCGCCATCGGTGTGGTGCAGCATCTCCGTGATGCGCCCGATGTTCTCCTGCCAGTCGACGCCTTCGAGCACGCGCAGCTCGCCTGCTGAGTCGACCATTTGCAGCCAATCGCGCAGGTCCTCATGGGGCCGGCCGGCGCGAACTTCGGTTAGAAGCTGGTCGCGCTGTAACCGCGGGGAGTCATAGCTATTGAGGGCTGCACGCCGCACACCGGGGGCCAGCCCAAGATATGTTGGCGCATCTGAGGTCACAGCCATGTATTACATCTCCAGAAGGGCGGAATTTTTGGGGGTGGTCAAACGTCTGACCTTTCCCTATAATCCCCTTACTCATACGCTGCGGTCAAGTCGGCGGAAGAAAAGAGAGGAAAAATGGCAATAGCTCGGCCAATGGACGACAACATCTTCGTCGGTGAGGAAGATGTGGAATACGAGCCCGGTGCGCTGGCGCGCTTCTACAAGCAGCGTGGTGACTTGATACTGGGCAGCACAGCGGTCATCCTCTTCCTAGCCCTCTGGGAGTGGGCCGGCACCAGCGGCGCCATCAACCCCCTCTTCACCAGCGCCCCCAGCCGGGTGTTCACTGCCTTTGTGCGACTGTCCCAGGAGGGAGAGTTGGGCCACGACGTCGTGGTCAGCGGACTCGAGTTCGTGTATGGCTTTGGCCTGTCCATCATCGTAGGTATTCCCTTCGGCATTGCCATGGGCTGGTACCGGCCGTTGAACGCCATACTCGACCCCTTCGTGAACTTCTTCTACGCGACGCCCCGCGTTGCGTTGCTGCCCCTGATGATTATCTGGCTGGGTATTGGCATCAACTCCAAGATCTGCATCGTGTACCTGGGCGCCGTATTCGCCATCCTGATCAACACCATCACCGGCATGCGAGCCCTGGACGAGTCGCTGTTGAAGGCCGCGCGCTCGTTTGGTGCGACCGACATGCAGATATTCAAGACCATCGCCTTGCCGGGATTAGTGCCGTTCACCCTTGGCGGCATTCGGCTCGGGCTGGGCCATGCGCTCATCGGCGTAGTGGTGGGCGAGCTGTATGCCGCCACCGCGGGTGTGGGCTACCTCATCGCGGTGGCCGGCAACACCTTCCAGACCGACAAGGTGTTCGTGGGTGTGGTCATCATCGCCGCGGCGGGCATGATCATCACCGCGGTGATGAAGCGCATCGAGGACCACTTCGAGGCCTGGCGCCCGCAGCGGGTCGCGTAGGCCTGTCATGGCAATCGCGATTGACCGAGAGCAGTCGACCAACCCGCCCGGAGTGGCTTACACCGGCCTGCGGGGGTTCCTGGAGGAAGTGGACCGCTTGGGTCAGCTGCGCTTCGTCCACGGCGCCAACGCCGACGAGGAGATTGGCGCTGCCACTGACCTCCTGCAGCATGCCAACCAGGGCCCCGCTGCCATGTTCGACGAAGTGCCTGGCTATGACTCCAAGTTCCGGGTGGGCGTCAACCTCTTCGGCAGCACCGATCGCATCGCCCTCACCCTGGGCCTGCCGCTGGGCTTAACCAAGGTCGAAACAGCCAAGGCTTGGCGCAAGAAGCTCAAAGAATTCAAGCCCATCCCCTATGTCGAAGTCAGCGATGGCCCAGTTTTCGAGAATGTGCGCCGTGGCGACGATATCGACCTGACCATCTTCCCCACGCCGAAGTGGCATCCCAACGATGGCGGCCGCTACATCGGCACCGGCTCGTTCGATGTGACCATCGACCCCGACGACGGCTGGATCAACACCGGTACCTATCGGGTCATGGTCCACGACAAGAACCACGTCGGCTACTACATCTCGCCCGGCAAGCACGGCCGTATGCAGCGCCAGAAGTACTTCGACCGCAACGAGCCCTGCCCCGTGGCCATGGTCTTCGGCGGCGACCCCCTGCAGTTCCTGGCCTCCTGCACCGAGCTGCCCTACGGCATGTGCGAATACGACTGGGTGGGCGGTATCCGCGGCGAGGCCCTGAAGCTGATCCGCGGGCCGGTCACTGGCCTGCCCATCCCGGCCGACGCCGAGATCGTGATCGAAGGCTTCGCCACCGCGCAAGACCTCCGTACCGAAGGCCCCTTCGGTGAGTGGACCGGCTACTACGGCTCGGCCGAGCGCGAGGAGCCAGTCCTCAAAGTTGCGGCGCTGTACTACCGCAACCAGCCCATCTTGGTCGGCTCACCTCCCGGCCAGCCGCCCGACGAGCTGTCCCACTACCGCGCCATCCTGCGCTCGCCACTGCTGGAAGAGGACCTGGAGAAGGCTGGGGTGCCCGACGTCGTCGGCGCTTGGCAGCACGAAGTGGGCGGCGCTCGCCTGTTCTCCGTCGTCGCCATCCACCAGCGCTACCCTGGCCACGCCCGCCAGGTGCTTCACGTGGCCTCCCAGTGCCACGCCGGCGCCTACGCCGGCCGCTGGGTCGTCGTCGTCGACGAGGACATCGATCCCACCAACCTCGAAGAGGTGATGTGGGCGCTCTGCACCCGCGCCGATCCCGCCACCGACATCGACATCATCCACCGCGCCTGGAGCACTCCCCTCGATCCCATGGTGACCCCGGCCCAGCGCAAGATCAAGGACTACACCAGCTCCCGCGGCCTCATCGACGCCTGCCGGCCCTTCGAGTGGCTGGACGAGTTCCCGCCAGTCAACTTGCCTCCCAAGGACGTCCGCGAAGCCGCCCACAAACGCTGGGGCTACTTGCTGGGATCCTAGTGTAGGTCGTCAATCAGACGCTGCTTTATTCTGAGCTGCCAGAGCGGCGC
>DAIUFO010000076.1:2222-13108 GCA_036844545.1 Chloroflexota bacterium | reverse complement strand
CCCTATCGTGATAGGGTGACCCTTTTTACACACTCCGCGGGGCACGGCCGTCGGCCGCGGCTCAGGCGCGTTGACAGCCACGTCGGACTGCGCCTAGGATTGGGAACTCTTATAGGAGGCGATAGCACATGCAACTGAAGAAACCCTTATTCGCGCTCATTCTGCCCGCGCTGCTGGCGGCTTGCGGTGGCGCGCCGGCCACGGCGCCGTCCTCGGCCCCAGCAGCGCCGGCCAAACCCTCGGCGGCCTCGGCGGCGGCTAGCGCTTCGGCCTCGGCCGCGGCCAAGCCGGCGGCGTCCGGGCTGACCAAGCTCCTGTCCGCCTATCCCAACATCTCCGGCAGCAACATCGCCCTGTTCGTGACCAAGGACGGCGGCTACTTCGAGAAGAATGGGCTCGACGTCAATCTGCAGTTCATCAACGGCGCGGCCAAGTCTTCGGCCGCCCTGCTGGCCAACCAGGTCCAGGTCTGCCATTGCGGCGGCAGCGAAGTGGTCAGCGCGAACGCGGCAGGCGCCGACCTGGTCGTCACAGCCAGCCTCACGCCCGTCTATCCCTACGAGTTCGAGGTGGCGCCCAGCATCAAGACGTTCGCCGATCTGAAGGGCAAGCCAATCGGCATCAGCAGCATCGGCGGCGCGGTCGACGTCGTCACGCGCCTGGTGCTGCGCAAGAACGGCATGGACCCCGACAAAGACGTGATCCTGGTGCCCGATAACGGCTCCACCTTCCGCATCGACGCCGCCCTAGGGGGCGCGACAGTGGCGGCCATGGCCGATCCGCCCGGTCTGCTGAAGCTGGAAGAGAAGGGCTTCCACGTGCTGGCTAATCCCGCCGCCGAGAAGATACCGACAGCCAGCTCGGCCATCGTCTCCGATCGCGCCTGGCTCAATGGCCATCGCGACGTGATGCAGCACTACATCGATGCCTTGATCGAGGGCACGGCCCGGAACAAGAAGGACAAGGCCTACGGGGTCTCAGTCATGAAGAAGTACTTCAAGTCCGACGACGACAAGGCCATGGGCATCACCTGGGATTTCTTCGCCAACGACGTTGAGACGTTGGTGCCGCTCACCACCCCGGATCAGTACACCGACTCCATCACCGAGCTTGCCAAGAAGAACCCGAAGGTCAAGGACTTCGACGTCAACAAAGCGATCGACAACTCGTTCGTGAAGAACGCGGTGGATCGCGGGTTGGGTAAGTAAGTCGAGCTGGCATGGCGGCGACGGGGCTGCAAGCGGCGACGGTACTCGGCGAGCTCGAGGGCCGCGGCGTAACCCACATCGTCTGGCTGCCGGACAGCGAGACCGGCTTCATGTATGAGGCCATGACGCAGAGCCGGATCGCGCTCGTTCCTGTGTGCCGCGAGGGCGAGTCGATGCCCATCGCCGCCGGGTTGATCATGGGCGGCAAACGGCCGGTCGTCTTGATCCAGAGCACTGGCTTCTTCGAGTCCGGCGACTCCATCCGAGGCTTGTGTCTCGACCTGAAACTGCCGCTGCTTCTGATGCTTGGCTACCGCGGCCACGTCGCCCCCGGCCAAACGCCTGCCGACTCGGCGGCTCGTTTCCTGGAGCCCATCCTGAATGCCTGGGGCATTCCCTACCATCTCATCGACTCCGATGCGAGCTGCCACTTCATCTCCGAGGCCTACCAGCAGGCGCTTGACACCAGCCATCCCGTGGCCGTGCTCATGGGTCGGGAATACAACGAATGAGCGTGCCTACCGCCACGAAGGTCATGGACGGCCTCGAGGCGCTGAGGCTACTGTCCCAGGCTCGGACGGACGAGATCGTCGTCCTGTCGGAATCCTGCCGGCAGGACTGGCCGCCGCTGTCGAGCCGTCCGGAGCTGGACATCGCGGTTACCGGTTCGATGGGCAAAGCCTCGTCATTTGGCCTTGGCGTAGCCCTGGCCCGGCCGGACGTGCGCGTGTGGGTGCTGGACACCGACGGCGCTCTGCTCATGAACCTTGGCTCGCTGGTGACCATCGCCCGCGCCAAGCCGGCCAACCTGTTGCACGTCGTGTACGACAACGACGCTTACGACACGACCGGCGGCCAGCCCACGCCGGGCTCCCGGATGGCCGACTTTCGAGCCCTGGCGCATGACGCCGGCTACCTCGCCTCCTATCGCTTCGACGACGTAGTGACGCTCGAGCGCGACCTGCGGGGCGTGCTGGCGGGCCCGCTGCCAGCGCTCGCCGTCCTCAAAGTCGCCTCCCGCGGCCGCCGCGCCAACATGGCCATGAAGCGCACTTACGACTCCTTCGTCCAGATCAAGGAGTACTTGGCCGCCCACTAAGCCTCTTCTTGTCATGCAGAGCGCAGCGAAGCATCCGCACCCCAAAGACGGCGGATTCCTCGCTTCGCTCGGAATGACAAAGAAGGCTAATGCTGGCCGATAAAGTCCAGCACCAGCCCGTTCCACACCTCCGGCTGCTCCCAGAAGGCGGCGTGGCCCGCTTCGGGGATGAGCTCGCAGCGGCAGTTCGTGATGTGCTTCGCGATGGCTCGCATGATGATTGGAGGCGTGGTTTGGTCGGCGCCGCCGGCTACGGCCAGCACCGGCAGGCGCAATGTTTCGAGCAGCGCGTAGGTCACGTGGTTGCGAGGCCGCTGCCGCGCCGCGGTCTCCTCGTTAGTCGTCTCGGCGATTTCGATCCAGCGCCGCGTGCCCTCGGGGTTGGTGCCGCGGTAGCAGGCGCCGACCTCGCGCAGCCAGACCGGCAGCGCCTGGAACCGCGGTGGCCGGATGCGCTCCAGCATCTCCAGGTGCTCGGCATCCTGCACGCCGCCCGTGCAGTCGGCAATCACCAGGCTGCGCAGCCGCTCGGGATGGCTCAAAGCGTAGTCGATGGCCGGCGCCGCGCCGGCAGCGGTGCCCACCAGGTGGAAACTGTCCAGGCTCAAGTGCTGGACGAGCGCCTGCAGGTCGTCGCTGGCACAGCCCGGCTGCTCCCCGCTCGGGTCCGGCTGCGAGCGGCCCCAACCCCGTCGGTCGTAGGCGATGCAGCGGAACCCCGCGGCCGTGAAGGCAGGCACTTGGTGCGCCACCCAGGATTCGCTGGTACCCGACGCCGCGTGCATCAACATCACCGGCGTGCCGCTGCCGCCGGCGTCGTCGTACCACAGCCGGGCCCCCGGCAGCTCAGCGTAAGGCATTGGCTTCCTCCTTCAACAGGAATCGCTGGATCTTGCCGGTGCCGCTCATGGGCCAGTCGCTTACGAAGCGAACCTCCCGCGGCACCTTAAAACTGGCCAGCCCCGACCGACAGAAGTCGATCAGCTCGCTGTCGCTGGCCGCGACACCGTCCTTCAACTCGACATAAGTCACGACCACTTCTGCCAGGCGCGCGTCCGGCTTACCCACCGCGACCACCTGCTTGACCGCCGGATGGCGCAGCAGGTAGCCCTCCACTTCGGCTGCGGCGACGTTTTCCCCGCCTACCCGGATCATCTCCTTGATGCGCCCGCGGATGCGCAGGTTCCCGTCCTCGCCGATCAACCCCAGGTCGCCCGTATGGAACCAGCCGTCCGGCTCCAACGCCTCGGCCGTCCGCTCGGGATCGTCGTAGTAGCCCTTCATGACGCCCCACCCGCGGAAGCAGATCTCGCCGTCCTCGCCGTCCGGAACCGCTTGGTTGGTAGCCGGATTCCGTATCTCCATGTCCATGCCCGCGGGCGGCCGGCCGACCGTACTGAGGCGAACCTCCAGCGGCTCGTCCAGTCCGCAGAACGTCCCCGCCAAGTGCGTCTCCGTCATGCCGTACGGCGCCATCAGGCCGGCGATGCCCATCTCCTCCTGCACCAGCCGGTTCACCTCCGGGCTGGCGAACACCAGGGCCTTGTCCAGCGCGAGCTTGCGCTTGGTCCGGTCCGGATGGTTCAGATACTCGATCCAATGCGGCTGGTGGCCCATGGTGACGTTGCAGCGCTCCTCGTCCATCAGCCATAGCGCTTCGGTGGCGTCGAAATACGGTTGCACGACCGTGAAGCAGCCGGAGACGATCGGCGACAGCATCACGAAGATCGATCCGCCGCAGTGATAGAACGGCTGCGGGCTGAAGAACCGATCGGTCTCGCACAGCCGAGCAACGTCCGCATTCACCTGCGCCCCGCGCAGCATCCCGATCTGGAACAGTTCCGCCCCCTTCGGAAACGCCGTCGTGCCGGACGTGAACTGGATCATGGCCGTGTCCTCCGGCTGCACGCCGTGTTCAGCGGCGGCCACTTGCTCGTCCGGTACCGATCCATCCACCAGCTGCGCAAAAGGCAGAGTGCCCGGCACCGGCCGATCCGCGATAGCGATCACGGTCCGCAAATCCGGCATGGCCGCGCAGCGCAGCTCGCCAGGGCGGCTGACCGGTAGCTCGGGGCACACCTCTCGCAGGATGCTGGCGTAGTCTTTGCCGCCGGCGCTCTCGTCTTTGAACACCAGCATCGAGGCCCGCGACTTGCCCAGCACGTACTCGAGCTCGTGCGGCTTGTAGCGCGTGTTCAGCGGCACCATGATGGCGCCGATGCGCGCCAGGCCGAAGTACAGCTCGGCCCACTCGGCGTAGCCGGCCATCCAGATGGCCACCCGGTCGCCCCGGCCGATGCCCAGCGCCAGGAACCCGCGCGACACCTCGTCCGCCCGGCGGCGAAGCTCCGGCAGGCTCAGCCGGCCGTTCGGGAACAGGTAGGCGTCGCGCTCGCCGCGCCGCCGAGCGGCCTCCTCCAGCGCCATCCACAGCGTCTTGCCTGTCCAGCCGTCGGTCCACTCGCTCATGCGGCCACATTATCCGCTGTCCGGGGTACAGTTGGGACTCGTGAGCAGCCTGACTGAAGCCCCCACCGAGGTCGCCGTCCAGCAGCGGCCCCTGAGCGCCGACCAGCGCTCCTGGCTCGAACAGGCCTGGTCGCACGTCAAGGCCGCGGAGCTGGCACAGCTCGACGCCGAATTGGTCAGCATCCCCAGCCCAACCGGCGAGGAGCGGCAGATCGCGGAGTTCCTGGCCGGCCGCCTGCGCCAGGCCGGGCTGGAAGGAATCTACCAGCCCATCGACGACCACCAGGGCAACGCCATCGGCCGCCTGCGCGGCTCGGGCGACGGCGGGTCGCTGCTGCTGTACGCGCCCACCGACACCGCCTTTGCCGGCACTGAGGAGGAGGACGTTCCCTGGATCGGGCCCAGCGTCCGCCGCGACCTCCAGCCGGGCGGCTTCGTCGAAGGCGACAACGTCATCGGCGCCGGCGCCGAAAATCCCAAGGCCTTCGTCACCTGCATAGTGGCCGCCGCCGAGGCCGTGGCCCGGGCCGGCGTGCCGCTTAAAGGCGGGCTCCTGGTCGGCCTCGGCGCCGGCGGCATGCCCACCAACAGGCGCCCCGGCCTGCAGCGCTGGAATACCGGCCAGGGCAACGGCTGCTCGTTCATGCTGGAGCAGGGCTTCCGCGGCGACTTCGCCATCCTGGCCAAGCCGGGCTATGCCGTCTCCTGGGAGGAGGTTGGCCTGTGCTGGTTCAAGGTGCGCATCAAGGGTGCGCTGAACTACACCGGCATCCGCCACATCGTGCCCTACCGCAACCCCATCGTCGCCGTCGCCCGCGTGATCGACGGCCTGGAGGCATGGTTTCCCGAATACAGCAAGCGCCATACCTCAGGCCTGGTGGCGCCGCAGGGCTCGATCGGCGCCATCGACGGCGGCTGGACCTACAAGCCCTCCTTCGTGCCGGCCGTCTGCAACCTGTTCGTCGACATCCGCATTGGCCCGCGCCAGGACCCGGCGCAGCTGAACCACGAGCTCGGCCAGGCGCTGGCCAGGATCCAGGCCGACAACCCCGGACTCGAGCTGGATCACGACATGATCCTGTCCATCCCCGGCACCCACACCGACCCGCAAAGCTGGATCGTCCAGTCGCTCATGCGCGGCTGGGAGAAGGAGGAGGGCAAGCCCCACAAGCCCATCCTGAACACCAGCGGCGCTACCGATGCGGCCATCCTGCGCGGCCGCGGCATCCCCACCGCTCGCTTGGGCCTGCCCCGCTACCAGGCTCCGCCAGAGTACCCGGGTTTCTCCATGGGCGTCGGCAACGGCCCGGCTATGGAGAAGCTCACCCGCTGCATCGTTTACGCCATCATCGACACGTGTACGCGCCCGCGCGCAGAGCTGGGGTTGCCTGCCTGATGACGCCTGAGATCCCCTCGCCCGGCGCTTTCGCCGTCCGCGCAGGACCGGGAGAGGGCCAGGGTGAGGGAGCCCTAAGCGGCAGCGGGAGGCCCAAACCGCTCGCCGGCCGCGGCTTGGGCCGGCGCAGCTGGGACACCTGGCCGGCCTACGACGCGGCTGAGCTGGGCCTGCGCGAGTACTGGTACCCGGTTGTCTGGTCCGCCCGGCTGGGCCGCAAGCCGGTCGCCGTCAAGGTCTTGGGTGAGGACGTCATGCTGCTGCGCGACAGCGACGGCAAGGCTCGAGCCCTGGCCAACCGCTGCCCCCATCGCGGCGTGCCGCTGGCCCTGGGCCGCCAGGAGTTTCCCGGCACCTGGAGCTGCTGGTACCACGGCTGGACCTACGACTTGGCCAGCGGCGTCATGGTCGCCTGCCTGACCGACGGCCCCGACTCACCCTTAACCGGCAAGGTCCACGTCAAGACCTACCCGGTCGAGGAGCGCATCGGCCTGATCTGGCTGTTCCTGGGCGACGGCCGGTCGAGGATGACATCCCCAGTGAGCTCCTGCAACAGCCGAACGCGCGCGCCGGCCGAATCACAGTTCGCCCCGGCAACTGGCGGCTGGCGGCTGAGAATGGCTTCGATGAGGGCCACGCCAAGTTCCTCCATCGAAGCTCGCTGTGGACGCTCATGCGCCGTATGCCGGCCTACAGCCGCACGCACGTCGAGCCGGCCGAGGGCGATTGGATCACGCGCCGGACCACCGCTGTGGGCATGGAGGAGATCGACTACCCCGGCCTCGGCAAGTGGCCCCGGCGCGATTGGTGGCGACGCCGCGGCGGCGCTCCCGTGTGCTCCATCCGTCTTCCGGGCTGCCTGCGCATCGCCTACCCTGGCTGGACCCACTACGAGTGGTACGTGGCCAGCGACGCCGAGCACCACCGCTACGTTCAAGTCGCGGCCAAGTTCACCACCGGCTTCAAAGCCTTGTGGTTCAAGCCCCGCTACTGGACCTACATTCGTTGGATCTTCCATGGCCTGTTCAACGACCAGGATGCCGTCATGGTCGAGACCATGGACATCCCGCCCGAGCGCCTCTACCGCCCCGACGTGTCGATCATCGCCTGGCGCAAGCTCTGCGAGCGCCCGCGCGGCCAAGGCGCCAGCGCTGCCGCCGAAATGCACGAAGCCGAAGTCGCCCAGTTCGACCAACAAGCCGCCGGCTCGGCTCGGACGACCGCCACAGCGACTTGCGGCATTAGTGGCGACCCCACCCATCTTCGTAGACGAGTTCGCTAAGCGGTAGCCGTCGCCGCCAGCCCTCGCTCTGCAGCATCGGTTCGTCGGGAAATGACTCGGGATAGCCGGCACATAGATACGCTACCGGCAACACGTGCGGAGGAATGCCGAGTATCTGTCTGAGCTGCGCAAGCTTGAGGATGCTCACCCAGCCTACGCCGATACCTTCAGCGCGAGCTGCAAGCCAGAGATTTTCAATCGCGCAGCAGGTGCTGTAGACGTCAGTTTCCGGCTGCGAGTTCCGGCCCAAGACCACGCCGGCCCGCGTCGGATCGCAGGTCACGCACAGGTTAACCGCCGCCTCCATGATGCCCTCGAGCTTCAGGCTGAGATAGTGCGAGCGCCGCGGCTCATCGTAGAAGCAGGCCGCGGCCTGGCGCTCTCGCTCGAACAATTCCTTTACCTGCCGCTTCACGGCTTCGTCGCGCACGACAATGAAGTTCCAGGGCTGCATGAAGCCAACCGAGGGACCGTGGTGCGCCGCGTCGAGAAGCCGCCACAGGATGTTCTCTGGCACAGCTTCCCTGCGAAAGCGCCGGATGTCACGGCGCTCCATGATGGCCTGATAGACCGCGGCCCGCTCGGCCTCTCCAAAAGTGTGCAAGGCAAACCTCCCCGAAAACTCGTTTCCAGGCAGGTCTCCTGGCTTACGCCTCTACGCTCGGCTCGCCTTCCCGCCTGTGTGCAGTGGCTATATGAGCTTCGCTCCGCGCTTACAGTGCCGGGCTGCGCGCCGGATTCACACCGGCTTCCCTATTCTCCGCTACTGGCGGCAGCGGCACCTGGATGTTCTCTTTGCCATAGGCATCTTAACCTGAACGCTAGCTGTATCCCTGGCTAGACCAGGCTCAGCGCGTCTCTGAGAATGTTCCGCCGCGTACGGTCGCGTTCGGATTCGCACATTCGCTGCAGGGCAGGTTGCATATCCTCGCGGCGGCTAGCCACCAAGGTCGTGACCAGCCACTGAAATACGGCGTCGAGCCGAGTCTCACTAAGGAAGCTCAGGATGTAGTCGTTGAAGTCGCTGCTCGTGATTAGGAGATCGAATAGCCCAAGTAGGATGGTCTCATCCTGGCAGTCGCGCAATCTCTCAGCAAGCTCACGAAGAACCGGTAGAGGAGCCCCTGTCAGGTTTCGCAAGCATTCGGCGCTGATCTCGGGCGCAGCTAGTGGGTCCGTGGTTGAGCTGTAGTGGTAGAGCGGAAGAAGCTCTCCCTGGCTAACCAACACCTTGGCGGCCGTCAGCGCGGGTTCGCCGGAGAGCGCCGCCGGCTCAAAGAGCAGACGAACCGCGTGGAAAGACGCGAGCGCCTCGTCGATTTCGTTCATGGCGATCAGCGCTGCTGCCCGCATGCTTTCGGCAACCTCCGTATCGTTTGGAGGCAGGCGCTCGTAAGTTCTGGCAGCGCGTTCGAGCACCGCCAGATCTTCGCCCGTAGCGTGGCGCCTCAGGGCGCGCAGGATGGCCGTGCGAAGCATGGCGCCACGGTCCCCGCGCTTCTCTGCTTCGGCATACTTGGCCACAAGTGCCTCACGGACGCGAGGATCGACGGCCTCGGCGAGCAGCTGAAGCGGCGCCTCGAGTCGGTGGAAGTGCTTTTCAGTGCTGAGCGTGGCGAGCGCCCGTTCGATTGCATCCACAGCTGCCACGGAGCCATGCTACTCGCGTCGGAGACTCTGATTCCGGCGCCCTGGGTTTTGAAACGAGTTTGGGCGGCGCTCAGTCGGTGCTCTCAAAGAAGGTAAGCAGATTCCGGTGGAGGTCCAGCGTGCCGAATTCGCTCGACCGAACGCGATGCCCGTTAGCGTGTCAGGTGATCGATGATTTGGTGGGTGCTCCAGACTTTGGCGTAGCGCTCGCTCATTACTTGCAGCGCTGCCGCCTGCATCTCCGGCGACCAGGTGGCCGTCGCGTCCTCCAGCAGCACCACCGAGAAGCCGCGATCTGCCGCGTCGCGCACCGCCGCCTCCACGCAGCTGCCGGTGACCACGCCATAGACGAGCAGCTCGCGGATGCCGATGTCTCGCAGGACGTACTCGATCTGCGTGCCGTTGAACGCGCTGCTGCACGTCTTGGGCAGGACGATCTCGTCGCCGACCGGCGCGATCTCGTCCAGGACCTGAGCCTCCCTCGACCCTGGCGGGAAATGGATGCCGAGCTGCTTGTGGCCCAGGCCGCGATCGCGCCCATCCTGAGTCAGCGAGGCGATGACCGTGTACAGCACCTCGATCCCCGCCCTTCGACAGGCCGGCAGCAGGCGCTGCAGATTCGGCGCTACCAACGTTTCCAAACGATCAGCGGTAATACTCGATCTCCGCCGCCTGGCCCGCCTCCCGTCGCGAGCGCAGCAGCCCATGATCGCGATGCGCGTCGCCGTACTGCATGTCCACCACCAGCACGGCCATTTCGCCGCGAATCAGTCGCGGCTCCGGCAAGCGCTCCACAAGCGCAGGATACAATCGCCGCTGCTCAGCTAACATCTGCGGTGATGCGCGCCGTCCGGACACACCTCTCAAACCATGGACAGACGGCGTGAACCGGATCGAGTGCGTCGACGTCTTCGCCCGCTTGCGCGGCGACGCCATCGTCATCGTCAGCCCGGGCTACACCGGGCACGAGCTGGCCACCGCCAAGCACAACGAGGCCACCATCTACAACATGGACATGCCCTACAGCTCGCCTATGTGCCTTGGCATTGCGCTGGCCCGGCCCGACCAGCGCGTTGTGGCCCTCGAAGGCGATGGCTCTATGCTGATGGCGCTGGGCTCGCTCACGACCATTGGCCGCTGTAAGCCTGCCAACCTGGCCGTCATCGTGTTCGACAACCGCGTCTACCTGACCACCGGCGATGGTTCCGTCCTGACCGCCGGAGTCGACTTCGCCGCCATCGCCCGCGCCGCCGGCCTTGACGAGCCCTGGCCGTCTCCGACCTGCCGGCCTACGAAAACGCCCTGCGCCAAGCCATGGCCCAGCCCGGCCCCTGGCTCATCTCAGCCCGTGTGGACGCCTCTGATCGCGGCGACCCGCGCGCCCGGGCCGAATTTGAAGCCGATCTCGTCGAGCAGGCCTTGCTGCTCCAAAAAGCACTACGCGAGCGCGGCATCGCGACCTTTGGAGGTGGACATTGACATTGAAAAAGAACCGAACATCCCAAACATCCCCACTCCCGTCGCGGCGGGAGTGGGTTAGGATGAGGAAACTCCTAGCGCCCGCATGCGCGGCACTTGGCCTGCTGTTGGCCGCGTGCGGTGGCGCTGCCGCGCCGGCGCCCTCGACGCCGGCCAGCAGCCCTGTGGCGCCCGCTTCGCCAGCCTCGAGCTCCCCGGCTGCTAAGCCGGCCGCCGCAAGCGGCGCCGCCAGCGCCAGCGCGAAACCCGCCGCAAGCGGCGCAGCCAGCGCCAGCGCAGCGGCCAAGCCGGCAGCCGCTGGAA
>DAIUFO010000076.1:0-2212 GCA_036844545.1 Chloroflexota bacterium | reverse complement strand
GGGCTACTTCGCCAAGCAGGGCATCAGCATGGAGCAGGTCACGATTCAATCGGATCAGACCATCGCCCCGCTCAGCACGAACCAAATCCAGGTCGGCGCCACCGGTTTCGGCGTCAGCCTGTACAACGCCGCCCAGCGGGACATCCCGGTGCTCATGGCCGCCGACAACGGCTCAGCCACGGGCACCTCCTCCGGCGCCATCGTCATCCGCAAGGCGCTGGCAGGACAGATCAAGGATTACAAGGACTTCAAGGGCAAGAAGGTTGCGCTGTCCTCTACAGGCACCAGCATCCACGTCACGCTCGCCAAGGCGCTGCAGGCCGGCGGCTTGACCTTCAAAGACATCGACCTGGTGACCATACCCTTCGGCGATATGCCGGCGGCGCTCACCAATGGCGCCGTCGACGCCGCCCTCCTCACCGAGCCGGCCATCTCCAAAGGGGTGGCCGACGGCAGCCAGGCAGTGTTCAAATGGAGCGACGAAATCTACCCCAACCAGCAGTTCAACGCCGTCATGTACTCGCCCCAGTTCGCCAAGACCGACACCGCCAAGGGCTTCATGACCGCCTACATGCAGGGCGTCCGCGACTACAACGACGTGATCCGCGGCAAGGCCAACATGGACGAGTTCGCTCGCATCGGCGCCAAGTACCTGCCGGTCAAGGATCCCGCCATCTACAAGTCGGTGCGCCAGATCGGCATCAATCCCGACGGCAAGCTCCAGCTCGGTCCGATGCAGGAAGACATCGACTTCTACATCAAAGACGGCCTGATGAAGGACAAGCCCGACCTTACCAAGCTGGTCGACAACTCCTTCGTGGACGCCGCTCTCAAAGACCTCGGGCCGTATAAGGGCTAACGAGGCGTTGCCTCAGACCGACGAGTTGTAGGGGCCATGCCCTATGCTCGAAGCAAACCAGCGGGGGAGCAAGCCGAAGCCAGCACTGAACAACACGGCCCATATCCTGCCGGGCTTAATGCCCAGCAGTTTTCGGCGTCTGGATTTCCAGGCCCGCGGCAACTCAAGCCATTTGCCGTCGCCAGCGCTACGCGCCCAACTCCCCGGCTGCATAGACACCACGATGCCCCTCGTGATGGGGAAAGGGGCTTTGCGTACCCTATCCAAAACTTGACTCAAATGCAACAACTTTGGTTCGGTAAGCTGAGCTAGCTTTCAGCCAGCCTCTTCGCCGACCACATTGGCAGGATGAGCCGCTTCGTATCGGCCAACGATAGGAACCCAAAGGCGCGATAGAAGCTGGCGGCAGCGTCGTTAAGGGCATCTACGACGACCAAGGACGCGCCCACGGCGTCGGCGCTCTCGTAGGCCCTAACGAGTGCTCGATCGAGAAGGACGGCTCCGAGTCCTCGTCCCTGATGTTCCCGGGCTACCGCGAACTGTCCGATCAACATCGCGCTCACCTGGTCGTGCCGCGGTAGCCGGTTGCGAATCTCTTCCGGAATCTGCTCTCGCGGCAGCGAGTATGCACTGAGGCTGAAATACCCGAGGATACGCCTTGGCTGGTTGGCTCCGACCATGACGAACACGGCATTGAACCTTCGCCGCGCGTCTTGTCTGGCCTGAGTCTTCAGATAGCGGTCGAGACTCTCTTCGCCGCGGCTGAACTCAGCGCGACCGTGCTCTTGGCTTAGGGGCTCTACTCGAAGGTCAGTCTCCAACGCGCCGCAGCGCTTCGGCATGAGCGCGCCTAAGTCGCTCGTTTGGTTCTTGGGGGTTCATCAGCGCGTCAAATACGATTTCCCAGTCGCGTTCCGAGAGCTCCAAGGTTCGCTCGCGCTCGATGGTCTGCCGTGCCGCTTCGTCCAGCGCGGTTATGCAGTAGTCCGTCACCTTCCGCCCCTCGAGCGCCGCGGCTTTCTCGATACGAGCCTTTATCCGTTCGTTGATGCGAAAACCCAGCCTTGAAGTTGCGGATGCCATTGTGCGTCAATTGTACGTCAAACAGACGAATGCTAGCTCCTGCTGACGTGCCGCGGCACCAGGATGCCCACCGGCAGGCGCTGACCTTTCATGGTCAGCACCGACTCGGTCACCGACCGACTCGGTCACGACCCTCTCCGACGCCTCGCGCAGCACGGTGTAGGGGATGTTGAGAACAGCGTCACGATGGCTGGCCACAGCAGGGATATCCAGGTGGACACAGTTCTCGGCGTGATATCCAGGTGGACACAGTTGAGCAGGGTCTTGCTG
>DAIUFO010000075.1:0-13153 GCA_036844545.1 Chloroflexota bacterium | reverse complement strand
ACTTCCTCGACGCCGACCGTGCCGATGCAGTCCGCCTCGGCGAAGCCATTGCGGTAGGCCGAGCGCGGAATCGGCGCGGCCACGACTTCGCCGGTCCCGAGCGGACGGTGGCGGATGGGATCGGACGGGCCGAAGATGCCGACCCAAGGCGTGCCGACCGCCGCCGCCAGGAACAGCGGCGCCGAGTCGTTGCCGGCGAACAGGCGGCAGCGTTGGATCAGGGCGGCGGTTTCGCCCAGCGACGTACCCCCCGCCACATCCAGCGGCGGGTGCTTGGCGGCGGCGACCACCGCCGCCGACGATGCCTCGTCGCCTGGCCCGCCAAGCAGCACGGCGCGCAGACCGCGCTCCTCATTCAAACGGTCGGCCAGGGCGGCGAAGCGCTCCGCCGGCCAGCGCTTGGTGACGAGCCGCATGCGAGGGTTCACACCGCCGCCGGGAGCGATCGCCACCAGCTCGGCCGAGGCCAAGCCGGCGGCGGCCAGGACGGCTTCGGCGTGGGATGCGTCTGCCGCCGAGGGGCAGAACTTCGGGTGTGCGCCGGCCACTGGAATGTCCAGCGCCGCGGCGCATTCCAGCGCGATCTCTGCCTCGGAGCGGTCCGGCGGGCAGGCCACGCGGAGATTGTGGGCGAAGCCGCGGCTCAGATTATTCGGCCCGACGCGGATGGGGATGCCGGCCAGCCAGGGCAGCATGCCTGCCGTTGGCGAGCGCTCCAAGGTGACCGCCACGTCGTAGCGGCCCCGCCGCAGCTCCTGGACGGTGGCCGGGATCACGCGCTCGACGTCCGGGTTGCCGGCCAGCGCGGGAGCGGAGTAGGGATTGGTGGCATAGTCGATGCGCGCCAGCGGGTAACGGCGGTGGATGGCGTCGAGCACGGCCGTGCTTGCCAGCACGTCGCCCAGGCAGCAGCGCTTGAGGACGACGAAGCTGGGGTTCGGCGGAGGGACGGTGTCCTGGCGCGAGGCGAGCCGGCCGGTGAAGCTGCCCAGCACCTGGCAAACGGCTGTGACCAGCTCCTCGCGCACCCTTAAGAGAGTACGCTCTATGCATGCGGCGCTTCCGCGTGACGTTCAGCAAGGGCGAGCCGGTGCGCTACATCTCGCATCTCGACCTGATGCGCACCTGGGAGCGCATCCTGCGCCGTGCCGGCGTCAAGCTGGCCCACAGCCACGGGTTCAATCCGCGGCCGAAGCTGGTTTTCGCCGCGCCGCTGGCGGTGGCGGTAACCAGCGACGCCGAGATCGTGGACATCGTGATCGAGGACGAGCTTTCACCGGCGGAGCTCGTCGCTCAGCTGCAGCCCTCGCTGGCGCCGGGCATCGAGGTGCACGCCGCCGTCGAGATGGCGCTCGACGCGCCGGCAGTCATGGCCAGCGTCGCCTCGTCCGATTACATCGTGGAGCTGGCAAGCGCAGCCGACCTCGCCGAGCCAATCGCCCGCTTCCTGGCCAGCAGCTCCGTCCCGTACCAGCGGTCGCGCAAAGGCACGACTAAGCAGTCGGACATGCGCCCAGCAGTGCTCGAGCTTGTTCCTCTCCCTCGGCAGAGGGAGAGGCTAGGTGAGGGCCCCGGCATCCGCATGCGGCTCCGCCTGGACGTGGAAGGCCTGGCCGTGCGGCCGGAAGAAGTCGTCCAAGCGCTCGATCCAGGCTGGCAGGTGCGGCGCGTCCACCGCACCGGGCTCCAGCTTAAGGACGAGGTGGGTTCCCTCACCCGGCCCTCTCCCGCCGCGGCGGCGGAGGATTCTAAGCTCAAGGAGGAGGCCCAGCATGCGGCTTGAGGGCCGCGACTTCCTGTCCGTCGACGACCTCAGCGCCGAGGAGCTCGTCCACCTCCTGGACCTCGCCGATCGGCTGAAGGCAGGCGAGCAATCCGAAGCGCTGAAGGGTCGCTCGGTGGCGCTGCTGTTCGAGCACCCCTCCTTGCGCACGCGGCTCACCTTCGACCTGGGCGTGCAGCAGCTCGGCGGGCACGGCATCTACATGTCGCCCAGCGAAGTGAACCTCGACGACCGTGAGCCCGTGCCCGACGTTGCCCGCAACCTGGAGCGCTGGGTGCAGTGCATCGTGGCTCGCGTGCGCTACCACTCCTCGCTGGTCGAGCTGGCCGCCGCGGCGCGCATCCCGGTAGTGAATGCGTTGAGCGACCGCGAGCATCCCTGCCAGGCCATCGCCGATGTGCAGACGTTACGCGAGCGGCTCGGCGACCTAAGAGGCGCGGTACTGTTGTACTGTGGCGACGGCAACAACGTCTGCCATTCGTTATTACTGGCTGGAGCCAAGTTGGGCATGAGCGTTTGGGTGGCTACGCCGCCCGCATTCGAGCCTCGGACCGAGGTGGTGACGCTTGCCCGGCGTCTGGCAGAAAAGTCCGGCGCCAGCATCCGCATCGAACGCGACCCCGACGTACTCGTCGCGGACGCCGACGCGTTGTATACCGATGTATGGGCCAGCATGGGCCAGGAGACCGAGAAGGAGCAGCGCCGCCGCGTTTTCCTGCCGTACCAGATCAATGAGCGGCTGCTGTCGAAGGCCAAACCCGGGGCCATCGTGATGCACTGTCTGCCTGCCCATCGCGGCGAAGAGATCACCGAGGTCATCGACGGGCCGCGGTCGGTGGTGTTCGACCAGGCCGAAAACCGGCTCCATGCGCAGAAGGCGCTGCTGAGCATGCTGCTGTGAGCCAGATCACCTGGGTGCTGTCCCATTTCAGCGTAACCGGCGCGATCGACCTGGCGCTGGTGGCGCTGCTGTTCTATTTGTTCCTGCGCCTCATCGAGGGCACCCGGGCCGTCCAGCTGCTGCGCGGCATGATTGTGCTGGTCGTCGCCACAGCGGTCATCAGCTCCTTCTCGCCCTTCACCGTCCTGAACTTCATCATCCGCGCCTCACTGCCAGCCCTTGTGGTGGCCATTCCCGTTATCTTCCAGCCCGAGTTGCGCCGTGCCTTGGAGCGGCTCGGCCGCACGCCGCGGCTGGTCAAGCGCCAGATCGACCGGCCGATGCCGGGCACCAGCCGCGCGCTGAGCGAGATCATCTCAGCGGCGGAGCGCCTCGCCGACCGCCGCTACGGCGGGCTGATCGTCGTGGAAGGCGCCACCGGACTCCAGGAATTCATGGACACCGGCGTCGCTATCGACGCCAGCGTCACCGCTGACTTGCTGGTGGCCGTGTTCTTCCCCGGCTCGCCGCTGCACGACGGCGCTGTGATCATCCATGGCGACCGCGTGCTGGCTGCCCGTTGTTTGCTGCCGCTCAGCGAGAGCCCCGCGCTCCTCGGCTCGGGCACGCGCCATCGCGCGGCACTGTCGGTCACCGAGCAGACGGATGCGGTCTGCTTCGTGGTTTCCGAAGAGACCGGTTCTGTCTCAATCGCGGCCAACGGCACGTTGTATCGCGGGCTCGATCGGCCGGCTATCGAGTCGCTGCTGGGCGAAATCTACGGGCCCATCAATATCCGGCCGCTGCGTTTCCGCCGCCGCCGAGGCGGTGCTGCGCCTGGGCCGGAGTCCGCCGCTAAGTGATTCTTTCGGGCGGCATCATCCGCGCGGCCATCGCGCTGGTGTTGGGCTTTGCCACCTGGATGGTGGTCACCTGGCAGCAGAACCCCTTCCGCGAGGATTGGCTCGGCCAGACGGTCCCCACCGAGGTAACACACCTGCCCGCGGGTATGGTCGAGGTTGGCAAGCTGGGCGAAGTGCGGGTCCGCCTCCGGGCCAGCCAGGATGCCTGGAGCAGGGTCAAGCCAGCCGACTTCAAAGCCTCAGTCGAGTTGGCGCGCCAGACCTCGGGCATTCACACCATGGACGTGAAGGTCGAGACCTCGGGCGAGTACCAGGTGGTCGACTGGGACCCGAAGAAGGTCACCATCCGGCTGGAGCCGCTGGCCCAAGCCAGCGTCCCGGTGCAGCTGCAAGTTGCCGGCAACCTGCCCGACGGCTACGTGTTGCGGAGCCAGGCAGTCACGCCCGACCAGGTGTCGATCACCGGCGAGCAGGACCTGGTCCAGACCATCACCCAGGCAGCGGTGATGACCAACCTCGATGGCATGAACGGCAACGTCACCCAGGACGTCGCGCCGGCGCTGCTGAACGACAAAGGCGAGCCGGTCAGCGGCGTGCAGTTCTCGCCGGGCACGGTCCGCGTGTCGCTGGAGATCGATCGGCAGATTGGCGTCAAGACCGTGCCCATCCGGGTGGCCACCCAGGGTCAAGTTGCCTCCGGCTACTGGCTCACCTCGCTCATGCTGAGCCCGCAGACGGTGACCATCACCGGCGGACCGACTGCCCTCGGCAAGGTCGATTTCATCGACGTGCCGCCACTCGACCTCAGTGGGGCCAAAGCCGACGTCGCCCGCACGACCAAGCTGGCGGCAGGCAGTGGCTACAGCCTGGTCAGCGACACCAGCGTCGAGGTCAAAGCCCTGATCCAGCCGTTGCGGACAACCGAGGTGCTGCCGATCGGCGTGGCCGTGCAAGGGTTGGCCCAGGGGTTGGAGGCCAAGCTCTCGCCGCCGACGGTGGAAGTCACCATCAGCGGCCTGGTGCCGACGCTGTCGGCGTTGCGGCCTGGCGACATCTCCGCGGTGGTCAGCGCCCAGGGCCTCGGCGCCGGACCGCACACGTTGCCCGTCCGCCTCAACGCTCCCGGCTCGATTTCGCTCGACGCCACCAACCCCGCTCAGGTGACGGTGGCGCTGGCTCCGCCGGCGACCGTCGCCCCCACCGCCGCGCCCGGCGCCAGCCCGGCCGCGCCGGCGAGTGCCGGCGCGTCAGCCTCCGGCTCTCCAGCCGCCAGCTCCACCCCAGCGCCCTCCCCCAGCCGCTGACGCCGGCAATTGGAACTCATCTACACGCACCATGCTCGCCTGCGCCAACAACAGCGAAACATTGCCGACGCTGAAGTCGAGGCCGTCCTGGTGAGCCCGGAGATTCAATACTCCGACCGAGCAGGCAATCCAATTTACGTTGGACGGCCAGGAGGACGCCGCATCAAGGTGGTGCTGCGAAAGGACTCGATGCCTGCTGTCGTGATCACCGTGGCAGACTAAGAGGAGACATCATGAGGGTTGAACATGATCCGGACGCGGACGCGCTCTACGTCCACCTCAGCAACGGCGAGTACCACCATGGGGAGGATCTCGACGCCGAACGACGGGTGGACTTTGCCGCAAACGGCGGAGCCGTCGGCATAGAGTTTCTCAATGTCTCTCGAGGAATCGACCTCCGTGGTGTGCCGGCTCAAGCTGAGGTGGCACGCGCGCTGGAAAAGCTTGGGCTAAAGGTCCTGAGCCGCTCGCCCAGTCGTTAGCCTAAGACCGGCGGCGGCCCGTCCAGACGAGGGTCAGGCCGGCGAGGCAGACGCCTAGGGCGGCGACTGAGATGGCTGCGCCGACTTGCACGCTGCGCGGCTTGAAGGTGAACTCCACGGCGTGCTGGCCGGCCGGGACGTGCACCGCCTGGAACAGCGCGTCGGCGGCCATGAGATGCGCGGGCGCGCCGTCGACCGTGGCCTCCCAGCCCGGGTAGAAGCTCTGCGTCAGGACCACGAAGCCCGCTCGGTCGGACTCCGTTCGCACGGCGACGCGCTCCGGACGGAAGTCGTCGAAAGTCAGCCGGTCGGGTGTGGCGCCCGGCTGTGCCGGCTGAGGCTCGAGCCAGGCAGCGGGGACGGTGAACGGCGGGGACTGGCCCGGCAGCATGCGCAGCGCCTTGCCGATAGCGCGGCCGAGGAGCGAGCGGCTAGGCGGCGGCTGGGGGTTAGCCTCCAGCACAGCGCGGCTCGCCGCCTCGAAGCCCGCGCCCATGGCCGCGGCGGCCTGCCCAGCATCGTCCACCAGCTGAGCATCGTGCGCCAAGAAGGCGGGACCGACAGCAGCCGGGTTCTGGTATATCTTCACGTCGCCCTGGTACACACGCTTCATCTCGGCGCCCCGGGCAACCAGCGGCGAATAGGCCTGTCCTGAGGTATCGACGAGCGCCAGCCCGTTCAGGAACACGTCGCTCGCCCCCGCGGACTGCAGGGTCACCGTCACAGAGGCCACGGCCACCGGCGAGCTCAGCTGAGCGCCGGCCGAGTGCGTCGGCAGCTGCTCGCTGTACGGCAGCTGGCCCACCGCTGAGCCGCCGGCCCGCAGCGGCACCGGGGTGCTGCCGCCCTGCGAGTCGACCAGCGCCAGCGTGGCTACAACTGCGTCCGCCGCCAGCGGCGCTCCCGATTTGGTGGCCAGCACAGCGCCGATCGAGCCGGCCTGGACGGGCTGGGCCAGCGTCAGCGTGGCGGTCGGGTGCTGCGCGTCGAGGTGGATGAACGACGATAGGTCGTAGCTCACGCCGTCCACGGATTTGTCTGCCAAGGCGTCAGTGATCACATAACGCACGCCGCTGAGGTCCAGCAGCCCGCGGTTAGGCAGCCACTTGATCACGAAGCGGATGCGATCGTCAGGCGCGCTGGGCCGCTCGGTGAGCAGGTCCTTGAAGCGCACATAGCGCGACAGCGGCAGCAGCCCGCCATCGTAGCCGTCGATGGTCGCCACGCCAGCGGCCATGGGCGTATTCGGCTCCAGGATCTCGCGCAGCTTGTAGTAGGACAGGTACGAGAGAATATCCTGCTCGCCCAGCGCCGGGCCCAACTGCTGCCGGGCCGAGGGCTCGATGGCTGGCACGAACGTGTCCTGTGCCACACTCAATACCCGGTAGCCCGGCGGCTGCTGGCGGAGGAAGTCGAGCGTCCCGACCGGCTGGCTGAACAGCGACGCGGCAGTTGGGTGGCTGTAGTCCAGGCTCTGGCCGGCCAGCCACAGCTCGCCGCCGGCCAGAGCCACCATCGCCGCTGCCACGCCCATCCGCCAGCGTTGGACGATCCGCCGGCTGCCCCGCGCGCTCAGATAGACCGCCCCGAATGCCATCGCCAGCCCGACCATGCCAAAACCCGCCCACGCCAGGCGCGTCGACAACGGAGGCAGGTTCTCCAGCCGGGCAAACGCCGCTCCGAAGGCCGCCACCACTACCGCCAGCACGGCCAGCGGTCGCCAGGATCGCTTGGACACCTCCTCCAACAGCGCCTCTGCGCCAAGGACGGCCAGCATCGCCGCGCCGAAGTCATACAGGAACAGCCACCTGGCCGGCACGCGCAGCAGGTTAAAGCCGGGAACCAGCTTGAACAGCGCGGGATAGAGCGGATTCTGCTTGCCCAGCGCCAGGAACAGCGCCAGGGCCGCGAGCGCCGCGAAGAAATACGTCTGCCGCCGTCGGGAATAGGCTAAGGCGGCCAGCGCCAGCACCAGCCCGGTCACACTGATGTAGCCCAGGAGCTCCGTCCCACCCGGCTCGAGCAGCATGGCCCGATTACCGAACGGCGGCAACAGCGCGTTCAGCAGCATCGTGCCCGGCAGCGAGAAGGTGGTCGCCGCGTCGTACGTGAGGCCATCGGCCCTGATGGACCACAAAGTCAGCTCGGTAGTCGGGACCAGCTGCACCGCCGCCAAACCGACGCCCAGGGCCAGGACGACGGCCATGGCCAGCGCGTGGCCCGGCACGGTCCCCCAGCCGCCGCGGCGCAGGCTGATCAGGGCGCCGTAGGCGGCATACAGCAGCAAGGCCACCAGCATCAGGTACGACTCCTGGCTGTGGCCGGCCAGGAACTGGATGCCCACCGCCAGCGCGCCGAGCACCACGTACAGCAGCCGGCCCTGGATGGCCTTGTCCCAGCACAGCAGCAGCGCCGGCAGCCACACCGCGGCGCTGAGCTGGTTCAAATGGCCCATCTGCCCGCCGACAAAGCCGCCAAAGGCAAAAGCCAGCGCGCCTATGAGGGCTGCCGGCCGGCCCGCCCGCACTGACTGCCGCGCGAACAGGTAGGTGAACATGCCGCCGAGGAAGACGTGCAGCGCCACCGACCAGGTGTAGGCGGTGGGGAAGCTCAGGACGTAGAACAGGGCCGTGAGGGGATAGAAGACGGCGTTCTGGATGTTGGCCAGGAAGGGCGCACCGCCGAAGTGGTCGGGGTTCCAGAGCGGCAGCCGCCCGGCGTCGATGGCCTGCTGTGCGTAAGCGCGATAGGGAAAGAAATACTCGAGCACGTCCAGCCCACCGATGGCCCGGCCGAGCACCAGGATTTTCCAGAAGAAGGCCACCACCATGGTGGCCAACAGCAGCGGCGCCCAGGCGCCTCTTCGCGCTAGGCGCCCGACCGAATCAGTCGAAAACGCGGTAGCGTACCAGGGTCTTGATCGCCTCCCAAGCGTCTTTCCAGGTGATCTTTTTGCCTTCGCTGTACTCACGGCCAACGTAGCTGATCGGCACCTCATAGATGTGGATGCCCCGCTTGAGAATCTTGGCCGTGACCTCGGGCTCGAACTCGAAGCGCTGACACTTGAGCTCGATCTCACGCAGCACCTCCATCGAGAACAGCTTGTAGCACGTCTCCATGTCGGTCAGGTTGGTGTTGTAGATGACGTTGGTCAGCCATGTCAGGAACTTGTTCCCGAGCGTGGTCCAGTAATAGCCGGTGCGGTGCCCGCCCAGGAAGCGCGAGCCGTAGACGACGGCGGCGCGGCCCTTTTGGAGCGGCTCCAGCAGGGTGTGGAACTCCTCGGGGTCGTACTCGAGGTCGGCATCTTGGATGACCAGCACATCGCCGCTGGCCTGCCCGATGCCATAGCGCACCGCGGCGCCTTTGCCGCGGTTCTTGTCGAAGTAGAAGATGCGAGCCGCCCCCTCGAGAGACGCCTCGATCTCTTTGAGGATGTCGCGGGTGCCGTCCGTGGAGCCGTCGTCGACGACGATCAGCTCCTTATCGAGGTCAACCAACTGGACCTTCTCGATGATCTGCCGAATGGTCGCCTTTTCGTTGTACACAGGCATGACCACGGACAGCTTCATAGCCGTTTGGGATTATACTGCCGTGATCGTTGGATCGTTTGTCCCTCGCCCACCGCTTTCGCCGTCCGCGTAGGACTGGGAGAGGCTAGATGAGGGCGCCTATTTCGGGACTTTTTGAGCCGTTCGGAGGCAGCGAGTGCAGACGTTGAGCTGCACGGAGCGACCGCCCAGGTGGACGGTATGGCGCTGGATGTTGGGCCGCCACATGCGCTTGGTGCGAGGCGCCCGCAGGGCCCAGCCACCGCCGTGCTTGTGCTGGATGTTCTGTCCGAACTGCGGCCGCTTGCCGCAGATGTCACATTTCCCGCTCAACTCTGCCTGGTCCTTTTGTTATCGTCACAATCTCGGTGAGGAACTGCGCTGACGACGTTGAAGTCTAGCACACCAGCCCGCCAGGTACTGGACATGGCCCGCCAGGCTGAGCGGCAGCTTGCCCTCGAGCTGCCCGTGGCCAACGCCCTCAACGTTTTCCCTGTCCCCGATGGCGATACCGGCGCCAACATGCTGGCCACAGTGCGCGAGGCACTGAGCCAAACGGACGGCGCGTGCAGCCTTCGGGAGGCTGTGGACAAGCTGGCGCTGGGAGCCATGCTCGGCGCCCGCGGCAACTCCGGTGTGATCCTGTCTCAGCTCTTTCGAGCCCAGCAGGAGGTGCTGGCGCGGCGCTCGCCGTCTGAGGCGCTCACGCCGGCGGATCTGGCTCGTATCCTGGCACGCGCCTCGGAGCTGGCCTCGGGCGCCGTCGCCAACCCCGTCGAGGGCACGATGCTCTCCGTACTGCGGGCCGCTTCTGTTCCTCTCCCGCCGCGGCGGGAGAGGTTAGGTGAGGGCACCCAACGCGCTTCAGCCGAGTTCATGCTGGCGATTCTGCGAGCCGCCGAGGCCGCGCTGGCTGCCACACCCGACCAGCTGCCGATCCTCCGTGAGGCTGGTGTTGTCGATTCGGGAGGCTACGGCGTGCTGGCGCTGCTGCGGGGCTGGTACGAGGCCCTCACCGGCCAGCCGGCCCCGAGTGTGACGTCGTCGCTCCTCGGCGTTGAGCGCGCCCGCGAGCAGGCCGCGGCCGGCGTGGCGCATCCCGCCGATCTCCTGGCCAGACCGGAGCACGGCTACGGCTACTGCGTAACCTTGCTGGTGGACGCGCCTGGGGCCGACGAAGCCGGCATCCGGCGGCGCCTCCTGGAGCTGGGCGACAGCGTGCTGGTAGTCGCCGTGGATGGCCAGCTCAAGCTGCACCTGCACGCGCCCGATCCGGGAGACGCACTGCGCTACGCCTCGGACCTGGGCAGGCTGGTGCATTCCGACGTCACCAATATCGACGAGCAGACCGGCACAGCGCTGGCGATCCCGGTTGTCGCTGTGGCCACGGGCGAGGGGCTGGCTCGGCTGTTCCGAAGCCTGGGGGCAGCGGTCGTTACAGGGGGACAAACCCTCAACCCCAGCACCGCCGAGCTGCTGGCTCCCTGCCGGGGCTTGCCGGGCCCTGTCTTCCTGCTGCCCAACAACGGTAACGTCCTGGCCGCCGCGCGACAAGCGGCCGAAGCCCTGCCGGCGATTGTGGTGGTGCCCACCCGCGGCGTCCCGCAAGGCGTGGCCGCGACCCTGGCCTACGACAGCCAGGCGCCGGCCAGCGAAAACCTAGCCCGCATGACCCGCGCCGCCGGAGCCGTGCTCACGGCCGAGCTGGTTCCCGCTGCCCGCGACGCTACGCTGGAGGGCATCGACATCCAGTCCGGCCAGACCATGGTGCTGCTCGAAGGCAAGCTGCTGGGCGTCGACGACGCCGGCCTGGCGGCGCTGGCCGAGCACGTCAGGCATACCGCCCCGGAGCTGGCCACCATCTACTACGGCGCCGCCGCATCCCAAGCCGAAGCCGAGCGCCTACGCGACCGCCTGCTGGCCGGCTCGCCTGACGTCGAGGTCGAAATCGTGCGCGGCGACCAGCCGCACACGACGTTCATACTTGGCTTCGAATAGTCGGTATTACCAACTTGGTATTACTATTCGAGTAATGCCGTCACTAACGTCCAAAGGTCAGGTAACCATTCCGAAACAAATTCGCGACGAGCTCGGTCTGAAGCCAGGGTCGGAAGTGGAATTCGTGCGTGAGGAAGGGAAGGTCGTGCTGCGGCGTCGGAGTATCCCGCCTGCCGTATTCAAGAAGTGGCGAGGCTTCCTCAAGGACCGATTCCCAAATGCCGCGGCGGTGGACGAATACATGGAGGAGATTCGCGGTCCTCGAATCAAGCTCGATCCGGAGCCACCTAGCGACCTTTGAGCACCGCGCTAGATAGCAATGTGCTCCTCGACCTGGCTGGCGATACCGAGTACGCCGAGGCAACTGAGAATGTCTTGGAGATTGCCCTCGCCGCGGGACCACTCATCATTTGTCCCGTTGCGCTTTCGGAGCTGGTCGTGCACTTTCGGATTCAGGAGGCGCTTCAACAATTCCTAGAGGAACTGGCAGTCGAGCCTGAGCAGTTCAGTAGGCAAGCCCTGTGGCGGGCGGGTGAAGCATGGGCTGCTCACTCCCGCCGGCGACGCGGAGGATTGGAGTGTCCGAAGTGCGGGCACGGGCTGCATGTTGCCTGCTCGTCATGCGGAGCGACGATGACTCCTCGCCAGCACCTGGTGACTGATTTTCTGATCGGCGCCCACGCCCTGACGCAAGCCGATGCGCTCATAACGCGCGACCAGGGCTATTACCGCACATACTTCCCAGGGCTGAAGCTCATGGTGCCTGGAAGGCGCTGACGTGAACGTCCTCGAGACCGCGCGGAAGATCTTGCTGCTGGAGCAGCGCGAGGGCTTTCGCGACCGGGCCGTAGTTGGCGGCCTGGACGGCTTCTTGGAGCAGGTGCGCAGCGTGGCGCTGCCGACGCTGGAGGCCGGCGACCGGCGCCATCTCGACGAGGTGATCCAGCCGCTTGAGGGCTACAGCCGCGCCTCGCAGCGCGACCGCCGCGAGATGCTGGAAGCTTCGCTGCACGCGTTGGGGCAAGCCCTGGTGGACCGCCGGGAGGCGCCCGCCCGAAGTCCCTCCCCCTCTCCCACGGCGGTGGGAGAGGGTCGGGGTGAGGGAACCCGGCCCAAGCGGAAGAGCCACCCTCTCCCTAGCGCTCTCCCGCCGGCGGGAGAGGGCACACGCCGGACTGGCGCCCGCGCAACTGCCACCGACTTGGAACTGCCAATCGAGCAAGTGCCGGGCGTCAGCTCCGCCATCGCCCCGCGTCTGAAGAAGCTCGGCATCGAGCGCGCCCGAGACCTGCTGGAGATGTACCCCTTTCGCCACATGGACCGCAGCTCGTTCACACCTATCGCCAACCTCAAGCCGGGCGAGGAAGCCACCGTCCTGGGCACGATCTGGGACATCCGCACCGAGCGCCGGCGCGGCGCCATGGTCACGACCACCGCCACCGTGGCGGACAAGTCCGGCAGCATCCAGGCCACCTGGTTCAACCAGCCCTACCTGGCCAAGACGCTGCGGCAGCACTCCGAGGTCGTGCTCAGCGGCAAAGTCGAGCTGTTCCGCGCGCGACCGCGGCTCCGCGCGCCCGATTGGGAGCTGCTCACTGAGGACGATCTGCTGCACACCGGCCGCATCGTGCCGGTCTACCACCTCACCGAGGGCTTGAATCAGCGCAGCATGCGCCGGCTGATGAAGCGCGCCGTCGACACCTTCGCGCCGCTGCTGGAGGATTTCCTGCCCGACCAGGTCCGCCGCCAGGCCAATCTCATGGGCCTGGCCGAAGCCACCCAGCAATACCACTTCCCCGATGGCTGGCCGGCCTGCGAGCAGGCCGAGCGGCGGCTGGCGTTCGACGAGCTGTTCCTGATCCAGCTCACCGTGCTGCAGCGTCGGCGCATGTGGCAGAAAGGCCAGCCAGGTATCGAATTGCGAGCCGAGCCGGGCTGGCTGGAGCGGGCCACGAGCCAGCTGCCGTTCGAGCTGACCGGCGCCCAGCGCAAGGTGCTGTCCGAAGTGCTGGCCGACGTGAGCAGCGGCCGTCCGATGAACCGGCTGGTCCAAGGTGACGTCGGTTCCGGCAAGACGGTCGTGGCCGCGCTGGCGATGCTGTTGGCGGCGCAGCATGGCTGTCAGGCAGTGCTGATGGCGCCGACCGAGATCCTGGCCGAGCAGCACTTCCGGTCGATTGCCGGGCTGTTCGACCAGCTCGCCGGCGGTCCGTTCCAGGCGCCGCGCGTGGGACTGCTGACTGGCAGCGTCAAGGGCAAGGCGCGCAAGGAGGTGCTGGAGGGCCTCAAGGC
>DAIUFO010000074.1:10409-13305 GCA_036844545.1 Chloroflexota bacterium | reverse complement strand
TTCAGCAAGCCGATACGACCTGACTTGTCGCGGAACAGCACCAGGTTCTCTCCCATGAGACGGACGAACTTGGTGGGCTGCTCCTCGCTCAGCTCGGCGGCAACGGCAACCGGCATCCAGTAGCGGCGAAGCAATTCGCCGGCTGGCTGGCCGGGGCCGACGAGCGTGAGCAGGTCGTTTTCGGCTTGACTGAGCATGTCTGGGCTCGCTCCTCTAGAGGTTGTTAGGCAGGATTATGACGCCGACGGCTTGGGAGCCGCGCCGCTTGCGGCAGCTGGCTTAGCGGATGCGCCCGCGGCGGCACTCGCTCCGCCAGGTCCGGTTGGCACCTTGAAGGTGAAGACCGCACCCGCGTTCGGCAGCTGGTCCTGGGTGAAGACGGCGTTGTTAGTCTCGTCGTAAGCCACGCCGTGCGATCCAACCGCGGTGGGCACGTTGGCGATGAACTTGCCGTCGCCGCTGAAGATGCCCATCTGGCCGCCACGGTAGAAGTTGGACGCCGCGAAGAAGAACTTGTCGGCTTTGGCGTCGTAGATGGAAGCATCGCCCGTGCCGACCTTATCGGTGGTCGAAATCACCTTGCTGGTCTTGAAGTCCCAGACCGCGGTGTGCTGCGTCTTCTTGTTGCTGCAGCCGAGCAGGGCGATGTTCAGCGTCGGGTTGATGGCGTTGCCATTCGGGTTGCAGGGGTCCACGACGTCGGTCTGCTTGGTCATCGCGTCCTTGGTCATGTCGAACTGGTACATGATGTTGTTTTCCGAACCGGTCAGGTACATGAATTTGTCGGTCGGGTTGTAGCGCGGCTGCTCGATTCCGCCAGCCGGCAGCAAATCAATCCTCTTGACGATCTTGTTGGCGACCATGTCGACTGTGGTCACGAAGCTGTCGTCGCTGTTGGCGACCATCATCTTCTTGGTGTTGGGGTCGTAGTCGGTCTCATCGGCCCGCTTCTTACCGCCGGTGCTGAGGGTGGCAAGGACGGTGTTCACCGTAGGCGACTTGGGATCAATGTCGATGATGGACACCGAGCTGTCATTGTTGCCGACGAGGATCTTGTTCACGTTCTTGGCGATGGTTAGGCCGTTGGTGCCCTTACCGGGAACCGGGATGGTCTTGACGAACTTGCCCGGGTAGGACGATATGTCGATGATGTCCACTCCGTTCGTCGCGCGGTCGGTGACATACAGCAGGTGCGCTGCCTGATCGACCTCCATGATGTCGGCCGACAGGGTCTTGCCGGCAAGCGGCGTGATGGCGATTTTGTCGAGAGTTACCTGCGCGGTGTCGGCTGCCACGATTGGCAGGGTGGTCGGCGTGGGGGCCACGCTCGGCTTAGCCGACGCTGAAGCTGAGGCAGCCGGTTTAGCCGAAGCGGCGGCTGAAGCAGCCGGCTTGGCTGATGCCGGGGCCGAGGCGGCCACCGACGGCTTCGCCGGTGGGGGGGCGCTGGATGCTGGGGCTGATGGGGCAGCTGCGCCGCCGCAGGCGGCCAGCGCCATCAGGGCTGCCAGGGATATGCCGAATAAGGGACGTTGCAATCTCATTTTTACTCCTTTTCGAATGAGCTCTGATATGTTCGCCATCGAGAATTGGCTTAATGCACTATGCATCATAGTCGTTTTTGCATTCAACAGCCTTGGCAGCCGCCGTTGGCGAACGCGCCTTGGGCCTTGAGCCGGGCGACAAACGAGTTATCGACAGCGTCCTCGTACTTCATGCTCTTGACTTTGGGGTTGCTGTCGGAGAGGAGATCGATGATGGTCTGGACGCTCTCTGGTGTGACCCGCGGATTGGCTGGATTCGACCAGCTGCTGAGGTAATTGTCGTGACCGGCCTTGAGCGCTTGCTCTGAGATGCCTTGCAGATGTTTGGACGCTGTTCGCGTGAAGGTGGGGTAATCCTTGAGCATCAGCTGCGAGCCTTCCCAGAAGGCCTTGATGAACGAGGCGACTGCCTGTGGCTGCGCTCGAGCAAACGCGCCGTTGACGATGAGCGACTGCTCGCTGAAGGCGTAATGCTGTTCCGGGATGTTGACCAGCACCTTGAAGCTGTTTGCCGGCAACCCGTTGACGACGTCGATCGGCCCGGTCATGGCGGCCACCTGCCCTGATTGGAAGGCCGCCACCTGGCCGCTGGTTGTGCCCGCGGTCAGGATCTGAACGTCTTTGTTGTAGGCCAAGCCATTCTTCTGCAAGACGAAGCGAGTGATGAAGTCGCTCGAGCTGAGCGGCTGGGTCACGGCTATCGTCTTGCCGCGCAAGTCGTTCAGCGTTGAGATTTCGGGCTTCGAGATCAGCATCAGCGAGGACGACTGTGTGACGGCCGCGACCGACCTGATGTCCGCGCCCGAGGCACGCCGTTAACCGTGTTGACCGTGCTGCCGGTACCGATTGAGATGCTGCCCGAGACGATGGCCTGGATCAGCGCCGCTGATTCGAGCGACGACAGCTCGACATTCAGGCCTTCATTCTTGAAGAGACCCTCGTCCACAGCCGCCCACAGGGGAGAGGAGGCCACGGAGATCACGCCGAAGGCGGCCTTGATCGTGCCGACGGAAGCGGATGCTGACGCGCTGGCAGCCGCGGAGCCGGCGGGTTTGGGCGCGGCCGAGGTCAAGGCTGGCGCGACGCTGGCGGTTCCAGGACTGCTCGCCGCGGGAGCCGGTGCGGCACCTCCGCCGCAGGCAGCCAACAACATCGCCAGGCTGAGGCCAAGAGCAAGTTTTAAATTTAGACGCGCCATGATCGCCCTCCTTGCAGCGGGTGGGTTCCCTCACCCTAGCCCTCTCCCGTCGCGGCGGGAGAGGGGACTCCCGCTTCCTATATCCAGCTGCTCACTACTCGACTACTGGCCCTTTCCCGGTCCTACGCGGACGGCGGAAGCGGCGGGAGAGGGG
>DAIUFO010000074.1:0-10399 GCA_036844545.1 Chloroflexota bacterium | reverse complement strand
CTTTTGGACTTACCGACTACTCGTAAAAGGCCCCGGAAATTACCACCCCATCCTCGTGCTTATTAGCCTCCGAATGGCCCGGCAGTGGCTTGCCGTCGGGCAGCATGATGCCCTCGTTGCGGCCCAGCACCTGGCTGTTGTCGTCGCCATCGCAGAAGCGGGCCTGGCCCTGGAGAATGATGAAGCTGTGATCCTCTTTCAGGTGGGTGTGAAGGACGTTCTCGCCGCCCTCGGCGTAGCATTTGATGCGGATCTGGAGCTCGTCGGCCTGGGCCAGCACGGTGTCCAGCCGGCCTTGGCTGGTTAACGGGGTGCGGACGCGGAAGGGTTGGGCTTTGACTGGCGCATCGCTCATGATCGTTTCTCTCCTTCAGACCAGGGACGGCAGCTTCATGTCGTAGAGCTTGACCACGTTCTCGCGCACCAGCTTGGCCCGATCCTCGGTGGGCAAGTGGCCCAGATCGCGTTCGATGACCTTGAGCGAGTCGGGCCAGGTGGAGTTGGCGTGCGGGTAGTCGTTGGACCACATGCAGTTGTCCACGCCCCACCAATCGAAGTTGTGGGCGCCCGCCGCGTCGTTGAAGAACGTGGCGTACACTTGGCGGTTGAAGTACTCGCTGGGCTCGCGATCGATGGGCGGCGGGTTGGCTTGCCGGAAGCGGCGATAGTAGTAGTCCCACTGTTGCAGCGTGAACGGGATCCAGCCGACCTCGTTCTCGACGATCACGATCTTCAGCCTCGGATACCGATGCAGGACGCCGTAGAAGGTGAGGTCGAACAGCGCGTTCATGGCGTCCGCCGTCTTGAGGTTGACGCTGCCGCGATAGCTTTCCACGCCGCCGCGGTCGAGGCCCATCTTGCTGTAGTTGTGGCCGGTGAGGATGTGCAGGCTGATAGGCATGTCTAGGTTTTGGCAGGCGTCCCAGAAGCGGTTGTAGTGATCCGAGTGCAGAGGCAGGTCAGGATGCGGCGCTTGCCAAATGAGCGCGCCAGCCAGGCCGGCTTTCTTGCTGCGCTCGAGCTCCTTGATGGCCACGTCGGTGTCGTAGATGGGGATGCAGGCCACACCCAGCAGCCGGTCATTGGCCACCTGGCAGTAGTCGATGAGCCAGTCGTTGAAGACGCGGAAGCAGGCCTCCTGCAGGCGGGCGTCGTCCAGGCCGAACAGGCGCAGGCCCAAGGTCGGGTACAGCACCTCGGCACTGACGCCGTCCGTTTGCATCTCTGTGATGCGGGCCCGCGGGTCGTGGCCGCCGGGGCGGCCCTGGTCCGTCTTGGCTTGCTCGGCGGTCTTGCGCGCCTCGAAGCGAGGCGCCGCGTCGCGAAACTCGGCCGGCAAACGTTCGACCCACAGGTCCGGCGGCTCCATGACGTGCGAATCGGCCGAAATGATGACCTCGCTGGTCTTGCGTGTCGCCGGCGCGGCGCCGCGCGTATCTAACGTGTCGATGGCCATTGTTTGTTGTCCTCCGAAATTGACTGTTGGCTTGCATTGTACGCTTCCGTGAGGGTTAGACCGGAGGCGTCGTCTACGATTGCCGCGCATGAAGTTCGGCTTGTTCTTCCTCTCTACCTATTTCCCCGAGGTCTATGGCAGCGTGGGCAATCACATGCGCCGGCTGGTGGACTTCGCGGTGGCCGGCGAGGAGCTGGGCTTCGACGCTGTCTGGGCCAACGAGCACCATTTCCACCCCTATGGCGGGCACATTCCCTCGGTGCCAGTGTTCCTGGCCGCCGTGGCGGCGCGGACGCAACGCATCCGGCTGGGCAGCTCGGTCATCGTGCTGCCGCTGCACAACCCCATCGAGATCGCCGAGCAGCTGGCCATGGTGGACTTGATCTCGAACGGGCGAGTGGAGCTGTGCGCCGGGCGGGGCAACGTGCTGGGTGACTTCGACGTGTTCGGGGTCTCGCTTCAGGAGGCGCAGGCCCGCACGCTGGAGGGTCTGCAAGTGCTGCGCAAAGCCTGGACGGGCCGGCCCTTCAGTCACCACGGGGAGTTCTTCCACTTCGAGAACCTGGAAGTCTGGCCTAAGCCCCAGCAGGAGCCGCATCCGCCTTTGTGGTTCCCCTGCTCGAACAATCCGGAGAGCTTCGCCTACGCCGGCGAGCATGGCTACCGGCTGCTGACGGTGGCGCAACACCGGCCGGTGGAAGAGCTAGGAGACCGGGTGCAGGTCTATCTGGAGGCTCGCGAGAAAGCGGGCCACGGCATCGACTCCGCCGAAGTGGCTACGCATTACCAGGTGTTCGTGGACGAGGACGGAGCGCGGGCGCGCGAGGTCTGCGAGGCGGCTCGTGAACGGTACGATCAACTGAGCGCCGCGGCCCGTTTTCAAGTCCCGCGGGCGGCGGCAGGGATTCCGGTGCAGACGCTGATCGATCAGGGCCGGGTCATCTGCGGCACGCCGGACGAGTGCATTCGCCAGCTGGAGTACGCTCAGGACGTGCTGGGCCTCACGGCCGCGGACTGCAACGTCCTCTTCGGCGGCATGACCTACCAGCAGGCGGAGCACTCCATGCGCCTGTTCGCCAGCAAGGTGATCCCCGCTCTCCGCACCCGCCAGCCAACCTGGCGCAGGCGCCTACTCCCTCCCCCACCGCGGTGGGAGAGGGAGTGGGTGAGGGAGCCTAGCGCTTAAGGAAGTCGAGCGTAGGCGCCCACTTGTCGCGCACCTCATCGGCGTACGCCTGGGGAATCTCGTTGACCGCCGGGAACTCGTCGCGCCAGTGGTAAGGCCGCACCGCGTACATGATCATGCGGCTGTTGGTGATGTCGCCGCTCTCGCGCTTGGCAGGATCGAGGATGGGGTCGATGTGGCCGGTCCAGCAGCCGTCGATGATGTCGGTTTGGGTCTTGGGGTCCCAACGCGTGGCGATGGCCCACAGCACCTCGATCGGGTCGGTGATGTCGATGTCGTCGTCCACCACGACCGTCAGGCGGCCGAGGTAGGCCGCCGGCCCGCAACCGGTGGCGACGAGGCCGGCCATCTTGGCGTGACCGGGGTGCTCCTGGGCGATGGCCACCACGGTGATGAAGCGCGAGCCGCCGCCCTGCAGCTTCCAGACACCCTTCACACCCGGCACGCCGGCCGCCTCCAGCGCGTCCCAGATGGCCGCCGACTGGGGGATGTAGCCCTGCCGGCCAGGCAGGGTCGGCTTGGCCGGCGGCATGCCGGCGATGATGGGATTGTCCCGGTGGTAGATGGCCTGGACCTTCAGCACCGGCTCCGGCCGGCTCGTGGAGGCGTAGTAGCCGGGCCATTCGCCGAACGGCCCCTCCGGCCGTGACTCCACCTCCCGCGGGTGCATGAAGCCTTCGAACACGATCTCGGCGTCGGCTGGTATGGGCAGCCCGGTGATCTGGCCCTGGATGACGCGGATCGGCTGGCCCAGCCGTCCACCGGCCGTGGCCAGCTCCGACTCTCCTGCCTTGGAGCTGTTGCCGGCCAAGCGGCCCAGGATCGGCGCCTGGCCGGCGCTGATCAGCATCGGGCATGGCTGGCCGCGGTCCCAGTACTTGCGGCGGATCACGTCGCCGTGCTTGCCCGGCTCGATGAACACGCTGATGGTTTTCTCGTCCTGGATTTGGGCGCGGTAACTGCCGACGTTAACCCAGTCGCTGTCGGGGTCCTTGGTGATGATCAGGCACTCGGTGCCGATGTACTCGCCACCGTCCTGCTCGTGCCACTTGATCTTGGGGAACTGGAGGACGTTCACCTGGTCACCGACGAGGATGTTCTGGCAGACCGGGCCGGTCTCCACTTCCTCTGGAGGGATGGGCCGCGGCGATCCGGCCTGGCGGCGGCGCTCGCGGTAGGCCTTGACCGCGGCCACACCCGTACCTTCGCTGAAGATTTGGGAGGTGCGCGTGTTCATCACCACGCGATAGCCCGGCGGATAGCCCTTGATGTTGTCGAACAGCAGCACCGGCGGCTCGTCGTGCTCGAGGCTCAGCTCGTACAGGGCGCCGATTTCGAGATGAGGATCGGCGCCCTCGATGTGCACCAGCTCGCCGGTCTCTTCGGCCACGCGGATGAATTCGCGCAGGTCGGCTTCGGCGGCCACAACTTGGGCCTGATCGAGGTCAGGACGAGGCATGGGGCTATGGTATCCTGCCGCCACGACTGGCAGAATCGCCCTCTCCCGCCGCGGCGGGAGAGGGCTGGGGGAACCCATGGTCCTGTGGCTCCGCACGCGGGCTGGGATTCCGGCCGCGGCCGGAGCCCTGTTCCTGGCAGCTTGCGGCTCGCCAGCTTCACAGCCGGCGCCGGCGACTTCTTCGGCAGCGCCATCGGCTCCGCCGGTCACTCACGTCAAGATTGGCTTCACCAGCAAGAGCACCGGCGGCTTGTATATGTATCTCGGCCGCGACCTTGGCATCTTTCAGAAGCACGGCATCGACCCGGAGATCGTGATCGGCCAGTCGGAGGCGTTGGTGACCGGGCTGAACCAGGGCGACATCGAGTTCATGGGCACGCTGCCTTCGGCTGTGCAGGGCGCCGAGAAGGGTCTGCCGATCCGCTCCGTGTTCGTGGCCAAGGACCACCCCGAGTATCTGCTGATAGGGGATAACGGCGTGAGCCAGGTGAGCCAGCTCAAGGGCAAGCAGTTGGCCGGCAGCATCGCCACGCAATTGCCGACTCAAATGATGAGGCGTTTGCTCGATCTGGATGGCGTGCAGTTCAGTGACTACACCGTGGTGGCGGTGTCAAACGATTCAGCCCGCACGGCGCTCGTGGCGAACCATCGCGTCGCCGCGGGCATACTCGGCCTGTCACAGTCGCTGCCCTTGATGGACGAAGGACATCCCGTGATTGACAGCACGCTCAGCAAGGTGTACTGGCCAAGCAGTGGCCTGTCGGTGACGCTGGACACGCTGAGCAAGCGGCGCGACATGGTCCAGCGCGCCGTCGCCGCGGCGCTGGAATCGACCAAGGTGGCGGCCGAGGACAAGGAGCGCACCGTGGGCGTGCTGGTCAAGGACTTCGACCTCACGCCAGATCAGGCGGGCCGGCTGTTCGACCTGATGAAGCCGGCCTACACCCTGACCGGACGGGCCAACCCTGAGGGTGTGAAATTCCAGCTCGAGACCGACGCCAAGGCCATGGAGCTGCCCAAGCCCGCCACCGAGGCGGAGGTCTACGATTATTCGCTGTTGCCCAAGTAAGGAGAATTGCCCATGCTGGCCACCCTGCCCGCCGCCGGGTCGACCTTCGACGACCTGCAGAGCTTCATCGCCGCCAGCCAGGAGCTGGACGATTGGCGGCAGATCGACGGCGCCAACTGGGACCTCGAGATCGGCGCCCTGACGGAGGCCACCGCCGAGCTCATCCCCGAGGCGCCGCTGCTGATCTTCGACAACATCCCCGGCTACCCGGCGGGTTATCGGGTAGCCAGCCTATCGCTGGCGTCGTACAAGCGGACGGCGCTCGCCTTGGGCTTGCCCATCGACCGGCCCAAGCTGGAGCTGATGCGCATGGCCTCGCGCAAGATCACCCAGGCGCGGCCAGTCGCGCCCGAATTCGTGAGCAGCGGCGCGGTGATGGACAACGTCTTCCGCGGCGACGATGTGGACGTGCTGCGCTTCCCCGTGCCCCGCTACCACGCCGAGGACGGCGGGCGCTACATCGGCACCGGCGACGTGCTGATCAATCGCGACCCCGAAAGCGGCTACGTGAACGTGGGCACCTATCGCCAGCAGGTGCACGAGCGCAACCTGCTCGGCTTGTGGATGAGCCCCGGCCAGCAGGGGCGGCAGATCGCCCAGCGCTACTGGGACCGCGGCCAGGCCTGCCCCGTGGTGGCGACGTACGGCGGCGACCCGCTGCTGTTCATGGCCTCGCACACCAAGTTCCCGTGGGGCGCCTCCGAGCTCGATCTTGCCGGCGGGCTGCGCGGGCGGCCGGTCGAGGTCATCGAAGGGCCGCTGACGGGCCTGCCTATCCCGGCGCACGCGGAGATCGCCATCGAGGGCGAGATCCCGCCGCCCGGCGAGGAGTCGCGCGATGAGGGCCCGTTCGGCGAGTGGCCCGGCTACTACTCCGGCGGGACGCGCGGTACGGGCGAGCGCCAGCCGGTCATTCGCGTGAAGGCCCTGTACCACCGGAACAACCCCATTCTGCTGAACGAGACGCCGCTGTGGCCAGGCGCGGTCAAGTACGGCCTGCCCATCCAGGCCGGCGTGCTGTGGGACCAGCTCGAGGCGGCCGGCGTCCAGGACATCACGGCCGTATGGATGCACATGGCGTACCTGGTCGTGGTCGCCATCAAGCAGCGGTATGCCGGCCACGCCAAGCAGGTGGGTATGGCGGTGCTGGCCTGCGCCGCGGGCGCCCGCAACGGCCGCTACGTTGTGGTGGTGGACGAGGACATTGACCCCAGCGACCTCAAAGAGGTGCTGTGGGCCATGGAGACGCGCGTCGACCCTGCCAGCGACATCCAGATCGTGGACGGCTGCTGGAGCACGCCGCTCGACCCGCGCATGCCGCCCGACAAGCGCGCCAGTAAGGACCACACCAACAGCCGGGCCATCTTCTACGCCGTGCGGCCTTTCACCTGGATGGACAAGTTCCCGCAAGTGAGCCGCAGCCCCCGCGAGCTCCGCCGCCAAGTCGTGGAGAAATACCGCGACCTCCTGCCCTTCCCGCGAATGTAGCGGTTAGCCCGCCTTCGCCTTCGCGACGAATTGGGGATCCCAGGCTTTGTCAAGCGCGGGAGGCGGGTTGAGGTTGAGGGGCTGGATGACGTTTTGGAAGGCGGTGGGCGATAGGATGCCGGTATCGGACCAGGCGTCCTTGGAGATGTCGTAGGCGCGCTCGGACTGGGCGGGGTTGAGGTCGAAGGTCTTGGCGATGATGGGCAGCGTCTCGGCCTTGTGAGCTTTCGTGTAGCGCATCGACTCGATGGTGGCGTCCACCATGTTTTGGACGTCCGCGGGGTGGTTGGCAATCATCTGGTTGGACGTGGCCAGGATGGAGGTTGGCAGCTCCAGCAGTCCGGTAAGGCTGGAGAGCACCTTGAAGCCTGCCTCTTCGGACTTGAAGGGCAGGCTCATGATGGCGCCGTCGACGCTGCCGCCGACCAGGGCGGCCAGCTTCGGCCCCTCGTCCGGAACCACGACGTAACTGACGTTCTTCTTGTCGATGCCGAAGTGCTCGAGGACGGCCTCGGTCTCATACTGGGTGTTGTCGGCGAGGGCGTTAATGGCCACGCGCTTGCCTGCCAGGTCTTTGCCGGTGGGCACGGTCTTGGGGTTCACCACCATGAGGTGGTTGGACTTGTCCATGATCGTCACCACCAATCGGAGCGGCGCGCCCTGGGCGATGGCCCGGATGAGGCTGCCAGCCGGCGTGGAGTAGGGCACCTCGCCGCTGATGTTGGCGGCGATGGCCGCGTCGGTCTTGATCTGCTGGATAGTGATATTGATGCCGTGCCGCGCGAAGATGCCGGTCTCCTTGCCCACCACCAACGGAAAGTGCGACAGCGACTGCGCAGGAACGGCCACGGTGAGGTTTTGGAGGGCTGGCTTGGACGCCGCGGGGGCACTGGGCTTGCCGGTAGACGGAGCCGGGCTGGAGGCAACCGCGCTCGGCGCTGTGGACGCCGGAGCCGCTGCGCCGCCGCAGGCGGTTAGAAGGACGGCCGCGGTGACTGCCAGCGGGCCAAAACGATTCAACGCCGGTGTCATAGGCGCTGCAATGTTAAACGCCGTCAGGCGGAGATCTCTTCGAGCACCTGCTGCTTGGTCTCGACGCCCATTGTTACCATCACCACCAGCCCGACGACCAGGACCGCGAAGAACATCAGAAACACGCTCTGGAGGCCCATCTTGGCAGCCAGAAGGCCGCCCACGACCGGCGGCGCGATGATGCTCGACATCCGGCTCATGCTGCTGCCCCAGGCCGTAGCCCAAGTCCTCATGCGCGTCGGGTAGAGCTCTGCCGCATAGAGGTAGGCGCCAATGTTGCTGACGCCTACGCCCAACACCATGATGATGCTGACGACAAACAGAGTCTGCCAGCCGGTAAGGCCCACTTGCACCATGAAGATGCCGAGCAGCGCCCCGAACGCCGCCAACGCGAAGCCGATCGTGAACAACGGCTTGCGCCCCACAGTGTCGAACAAGTTCGCCAGGAAGAGGTTCAGGACGACGGTGGCCAAGTTGTGGACCGCGGTCAACAGCAGGCCGCGCTCTGGAGGCAGGCCGCCGAGCTGCACGTAGAGCGTGGGCAGCCAGATGGTGTAGCCGTAGTTGGCGAAGTAGCAGGCAAAGAACTGCACCGAGATGACGATGGTTCGCCGCAGGTACATGGGCGAGAACAGCTCGCCCCAGCGCGTCGGCTGGATGTCGGCGCGGTAGCGCATCTCGGGCTCGGGCAGGCTGCCGGCTGGGTGCTCGGCTTCCATGCGAGCGACCAACGCGTCGGCCTCCTGGATGCGGCCCTTGTCGGCCAGCCAGCGCGGCGACTCCGGCAGCTTGAAGTAGCCCCAGATGGCCATGAGCAGCGGGATGCCGCCCAGCGCGAACAGCGCACGCCAGCCCACATCCCGGCCAATCAGGCTGAACAAGCCCACGCCGATGAGCGGCGTGAGGAACAACCCGAAGGGAAACGCATTCTGGAACAGGATGAATACGCGGCCCCGCGTTTCGCCCCGGATCCACTCGTTGAACAGCGACACTGCCAGCGGGATCTCGGCGCCCAGCCCAAAGCCTTCAATCACCCGGATCGCGAACAGGCTCTCGAAGTTCCAGGAGAAGGCCGCCAGCACGCTGAACAGGCCAAAGCTGCCCAGCGCCAGCAGGAACGTCCTGCGGCGGCCGTATATCTCGGCCAGCGCGCCAAAGGTCAAAGCTCCGACGAGCTGCCCGATGTAGCTGGCGCTGATCAGCAAACCGGCGTTGACGAAGCCGATGTGCAGGGAGGTGAAGATCACCGTCAGCGCTACGGCAATGGCCAGCGAATCGAAGGCATCGAAGAAGGTGCCGGTGCCCAGAATGACCGCCATGCGCAGGTGCATGCGCGAAAACGGCAGCCGCTCCAGGCGAGCAACAATCTGGTCGGCGGCGCGCGAGGTCTCCGTACCCGTGGTGCTTGCGCCGGCGTCAGTGGCCATGGCTTTGTGCCTCCTAAGGGTTTCGGAAGATGGCAGCATGGTACACCTGTGCCTATGGCTGCCGCCGCCGAGCTCGAGCTCGGTTTCCCGATCGTGCGCTACGACGTCACCATGCCGTTGCTGGAAGGCCGGGTCGAGATCCCCGGCGTCAAGCTGCGGCCGATGGCCACGATGTCGATGGTGTTCAACGACCTGCCGCCACTGCGCCAAGGCGACTTCGGGCTGTGGGACCTCAACCTGGGCTACCTGCTGCCGGCCATCGAAGCCGGCTGGGAGCTGGTGGCGCTGCCGGTGTTCTGCAAGCGCAAACCGGCCTATCAGTTCATCTTCTGCCGCGAAGGCATCGAGTCGCCTAAGGACCTGGAGGGCAAGCGCATCGGCTCCGGCTCCTACCGGACAGCCTTGACGGTGTTCGCGCGCGGGTTCCTGCAGCACCGGCACGGCGTGAACATCAACACCATGCGCTGGATCGTGTGGCGCGGCGAGCACCTGCCGCTGCACGACACGCACACCTCCGTCGAGAAGGTGGCCGATCCCAAGAAGTCGGTGGTCGATGCGCTGCTGGATGGCGACGTGGATGCGCTCATCACCGACATCTCCGACGTGGACTGGTTCAAGCAGCTCGAGGACAACCCGAAGGTTCACCGCCTGTTCCGGGACTACGTGGCCGAGGACGAGCGGCTGTATCGGGAGACCGGCATGTACACGCCGGTCCACCTGCTGGTGATGAGCGCCAAGCTCGATAAAGATCACCCGGACCTGGCGCGCCGGCTGTACGACGCCTTCGTGGAGGCCAAGCGGCTGGCCGAATGGGACGTGCTGAGCGATCGCGGCGGGCTGACGATGCCCTACCTGCGCGAGCGTGTGCTGGAGGCCAGGGGCCGTTGGGGCGACGTGTTCAAGTACGGTATCGCCGCCAACAAGGCCACCATGGACACCTTCATGGACTACAACGTCGAGCAGGGCATGATCGGCCAGCGGCTGCCGTTGGAGCGAGTCTTCGCCGGCTCCACGTTAGATACTTAGCTGCTGTCAGTCTCCTTTCGGGTGGCGGATGCGGCTGTAGGGCGTGCCCAGTTGGACCCAGGCTTGGGCCATGGCAACCGCGCAGCCCAGCCCTTCGAGGACCGGCACGCCGATGGCTTTGGCGTAATCCTCGGCCGGGTATTCGATTGGCGACATGCTCATGCCATGGCAGACGATCAACTCGGCGCCGTCGTCCACCAGACGCTGGCCCTCGCTGACGAAGCGCTCGAACAGCTCCTCGCGGCGCTTGGGCATC
>DAIUFO010000073.1:0-13472 GCA_036844545.1 Chloroflexota bacterium | reverse complement strand
GCGAAGATGGGCCGCCTGACCACCACATTTATGACCGTAGGAAGTGACCCACTAGTCGTTATTGTTGGCGGCTAGCCGGCCATCAATAACCTCGGGATTTCGCCTGTAGTAAGCGAGCGCGGCCCGAACGTAGTCCACGGGGATGTCGTAGCTCCGAGCTACCTCATCTACATTGAAGTCGTAGTTCTGCAAATCGCCGACGATCGCCCACACGTGAATGTGGTGGTCCCTCACGCGCACATCGGCCGGGCCCGAGTGATAGGGATCCTTTTCGATGAACTGTTGGATCAGCTCGTCGTCGCTCTTAACGCTGACCATCGGCGTAGGCGCAGTATATCGTTCGAGGCAACAATCAAGCTGCGTCGCATTAAAGTCCTAGGAGGCTGGCCAGCAAGCCCACAGCGGCGGCCGCCACCGTAGTGGCCATGGCCAGCGCGCGAGCGTTGACGGCGAATTTGCCGGAGCCGGGTGTCACGCATTCGGTGACGGCCGTGGGGTGGAGCAGCCCGGCAGCTAGGGCCGGCGCGGGGGCGGACCAGGCGTGCGAGGCGACGGCCTCGGCCTCCTCCAGCACGGTCGGTTTTGGCCGCGCGACAACTGCCGGCGCAGCGGCCGGCGCAGGTGCGGCTTGAGGGCCGGCGAAGATGACCATCTCAATCTGGGAAGGGCCGATCTCGCGCACGTCGGGCCTGAACTGCTGCAGCTCGCGCAGGCGGGTGAGCAGGGGGATGGGGTTGTCGTAGTGCACGCGCAGCGAAACCATGCCGCGTACGAACTGCTGGGTGCTCATGGAGCGCACTCCCGGCAGCGCCTGGAGTGTCTCGGAGAAGGCGCCAAGATCCGAAAAGTGCGTAAAGCGGCCGGCCACCAACTCGTAGCTTCCCGGCGGCATCTCGCCGGCGCCCGCCGGCATCGCCGGCCCCACCAATGGCTCTACCTCCGCTGCAGCCGGCTCTACCTCCGCCAGTGAGGGCACAGCGCTGGTCGATGGCTCTAATTCGGCGGCCGTCGGCATGGCGGTGATCGACGGCTCTACGGCCGCGGCCGTAGGCATGGCGGTAATCGCTGGCTGCGCGGCGGCAATTGGCGCCATTGCTGGCAGCCGCGCGGGGTGGGGGGCCATTACTGGGGCTGAGCTCGCGGCGGCCAAGGCAGCACGAGCTTCCTCGGGGCTGACCAGCGGGAGTGACTGGCGGACGGAGAACCTGCCGGTGCGGGCAGCCAGCTCGGCCAGCGCGGCGACGGCGGCTTCGTTCGGCGCTTCGACCACCAGCACCAGGTCGTACTGACCGAGCGTGCAGTCCACGCTCTGCAAACGGCCGCCGAGCTGCTGCAGGACGCGCGCCAGCCAGCTTTCGATGGCCTGGGCAGCCGCGGCTTGAGCCTGCTCTGTGGTTGCCTGCAGGAGATAGCGCGTCACTTCACCTCTTAGCTTACTCACGCTGGCGCCGCGGCACTAGGGTGTAAACCCCTCTCTTCTCAACGACGAGGCGATTACGACGTCGCGGCGGCTACGGGAGATTTGGGCTCCCTCTTCGCCCTGATGTAGGCCAGCGGGTCCTCCTCCGGGCTGTCCACCATCCCGCCGGTGTGGGTGAAATACGCGTGGCGCTCGCGCGGGACTGTGAGCATCGGAATGTTCTTGGCGGGGTCACGCACGACGCCCATCGGGTCCTCGCCGCGCTCGACCTTCTCCATTTGATCCTGCAGCATCTTGCGGAACAGGATCAGCCCGCGGTCAGTGGTGGCCAGGCGCTCGGTGGTGCGGTCGGCGATGGCGCCTTGAGTCACCCAGGCCATCATGTCCTGCCCAAGGACTGTGTCCACGATGTGCCTGCCCTGCTCGTCCTTATACGGGACCTCGTAGAAGGGGATCTCGGTTTGCGGCGGATCGCCCGCTTGGCGTAGGTGGGTGAAGTAGTGGTAGACGATCAAATGCGTGTCGTCGGCCGGTACGCGGTATTCGAAGCGTGGCCCGCGCTCGCCACCCAAGGCCAAGGTGCTGGGGAAGATGAGCGGATGGCCCACCAGCCAGTCGTCTGACGTCTCAGGGTCGTCGCCCTCGAGCAGCCGCCGCTTCATGATGCCGAACTCCCACGGGTCGAAGGCAATCTCCAGGTGGTGGCGCGGCTTGGCGACCGGCGGCTTGCCCTGGCGCTTCATGACGTAGTTCATGAAGCGCGTGTGCAGGAACTCGAGATGGTACGGGTCCATGGTGTTCTCGGCAGCGTGCAGCCAGTTGATCGGCAGGTGGGTAATGCCCACCTCGCGGCGCAAGTCGTCGCGGACCAGCAGGTCCCAGCGCGGCAGCAGCGGCGCTGGCTTCGGCCCCAAATAGGTGAAGATCAGCCCGCCCAGCTCCTCGACCGGGTAGCCGGCGATGCAAACGCGATCCTTGAAGGTGCTGTCCGCCGGCTCGCCGGGCGTCTCGTTGCACTGTCCGGTCGGGTCGTAGCGCCAGCCGTGGTACGCGCAGCGCAGCCCATCCTCCTCGGGAATGCCGAACACCAGCGAGGCGCCGCGATGAGCACAGCGCTGCGACAGCAGGCCCAGCTTGCCGCCTTCGGTCCGGTACAGCGCCAGGTCCTCACCCAGCAGCCTGACGGGAATGACCGCGTCGCTTTCCACTTGGGCGCCGATGGCGATGGGCCACCAGTAGCGGCGCAGCAGCTCGCCGCCGGGCGTGCCTGAGCCGGTTTGGGTGAAGCGCTCGTTCTGTTCGACGGTCAGCATCGGCTTCCTCCTCTGGCGCCAGTGGTCTGCTCAGAGTATGTCTCATGAGTACACTGCCAGCGTAATGGCCCAATCTCGCCCCAAGCTCCGCATCGGCCTGGCCGGCCTGGGCGCGGCCACACCCAATGCCCTGCCCGAAATCGCCAACCACCCCGACTACCGGATAACCGCCGCGGCCGACATTCGCCCCGAGGCGCTGGCGCGCTTTGCCGCCGAGGTGGGCGGCGAGACCTTCGAGAGCGTCGAGGCGATGTGCCACAGCCCGAACGTGGATGTGGTCCACATTCTGACCCCAAGCCATCTCCACGCCCAGCACGCCATCGCCGCGGCGAACGCCGGCAAGCAGGTCATCTGCGACAAGCCCATGGCCATCAACCTGGCCGAGTGCGACGCCGCGATCGCCGCTGCCGAGCGCAACGGCGTGCGGCTGCTGGTCGGACACAGCCAGAGCCTGGACGCGCCCATCCGGCGCATGGCCGAGATCACCGGCAGCGGCGAGTTGGGCGCGGTGACGATGATCAACACCTGGTTCTTCAGCGACTGGCTGTACCGCCCTCGCGCTGAGTACGAGCTGGACGTTTCCAAGGGCGAAGGCCTGGTCATGCGCCAGGGACCGGTGCAGGTCGACATCGCCCGCATGCTTGGCGGCGGGCTGGTCAAATCCGTGCGAGCGATCGCCAGCACCGTCGATTCCAAGCGGCCTATCGACGGCTGCTGCAGCGCCTTCCTGGAATTCGAGAATGGCGCGGCGGCCACGCTTGTCTACAACGCCCTCGGCTATTTCGACTCGTCGGAGCTGACATTCGGCATCGGCCTGCAGGGCAAGCCGGCCGATCCGGCCACGCACGCCCGCTCACACCAGAACCTCGCTCGCTTCGGCTCGCCCGAAGATGAATGGGCCTACAAGGACTCCACTCGCTATGGCGGCTCCCGTGCTCAGCGGCCGCTTACCGGGCCGCCCTCCAACCCGCACCACGCCTTCTTCGGCATCACCGTTGCCAGCTGCGAGCGGGGGGACGTCCGGCAGTCGCCAGACGGGTTGTTCGTCTACGGCGACGAGGGTCGCCGCGAGCTAGAGATTCCTGAGCCGTCCAAGCGCTACACCACCACCGAGCTGGACCTGATGTACGACGCCTGGTTGCGCGATCGCCCGGTGGCGTCGCACGACGGCCGTTGGGGCAAGGCCACCGTCGAGGTCTGCCTGGCCATGCTGGAGTCGAGTCGCACCGGCCAGCCGGTGGCCATGCAACACCAGACCGCCTACCTCTCGTTCTAACAGGCGCGATGGTCAAACGAAAGCGCCTCAGCGAGGCTATTAAGGATGGCGACGTCGTGGCCCAGCCGTGCGATCGCTGCGGAGGCGAGGGCGAGCCGCCGATCGATCGCGGCAGGAGCGAGATTGGAGGCTGGCGTTGCTTTCCGTGCCGCCGGTTGCCGGAAGAAGCGTACTACGTGTACGTCGTGGAGCTGGCCGAGCGGGCGGGGAAGCGGGCGATCTACGTGGGCCAGAGCGCCCTGTTCCCAGCCGAGCGCTTCTCACAGCACCTCACCGGCTACAAGGCGGCCAGCGTAGTGCGCCGCTTCGGCAAGCGGCTGCGGCCGGATTTGTTCGAGCGCTACAACCCGATCCCGACGCGGGCGGACGCGGAGGAGATGGAGCGCCGGCTGTCAGAGCGGCTGGCTGCCAGCGGCTATCGGGTCTACGGCGGACATTAGCGCCGGCCGGAGACTTGGGCCTCGGAGCTTGTAGCCGAGGGCGCACAGCGCCGCCAGGGCACACATCGAGCCCCAGGCGGCGAGGGTGGTGCGGATGCCGAACGCGCTCGTCAGCGTACCGGTGAGCAGCGCACCAATGGGCGACGTGCCGGCCATGGCCATGGTGTACAGGCCCATGACCCGACCTCGCAGCTCGTTGGGCGCGCCGAGCTGCAGCATGCTGTTGCACGATGTCGAGAAGACCATGCCGCAGAACGACAGCATTGCCAGCTGGACGAAGGCCGTGGCGAACACGGGCGTTTGCGACAGCGTGAGCTCTACCGCCCCGAAGGCCAGGCCGGCGATGAGGATGCGTTTGTGGGTCGCCGGGCCCATGCTGGCCACTGCCACCGCGCCAATCACGGCGCCGATGCCGACCGCGCTCATCAGCAGGCCAAAGCCGTCGGCGCCGAGGTGCAGCCCCTGCTCCGCCAGCAGCGGCACGATGGTGTTGAAGTTGTAGCCAAAGCAGCCAATGCCGCCGAGGACGATCAGTACTGTTACCAGCTCCCGAACCCCGAACACAAAGCGGAGCCCTTCGCCCAACTGAGCCACGATGCGCCGGCCGGTGTGGTGGGGCGCCGGCAGCGCCAGGAAGTCGCCGCGGCGCATGCACAGCAGCGCGGTTAAAACGGCTAGGAAGCTGACGGCGTTCAGGCCGAAGCAGACGCCGACACCCCACAGCGCGATAACCAATCCGGCGAAGGCCGGCCCCAGCAGCCGGGCGCCATTTTCCACGGCCGAGCTGAGACCCACAGCGTTGACGACTTTCTCCCGGCCCACCAACTCCATCAGGAAAGCCAGCCGGCCAGGGCTGTCGAAGGCGTTGATGGTGCCCAGGAAGGCCGCCAGGACGTAGATCTGCCAGAGCTGGATGCTGCCCGATACGGTGAGCCAGGCCAGCAGGCTGGCCTGGACAAGGGCCAACGCCTGGGTGATCAGCAGCAGGCGATGCTTCGGCACGCGATCGACGATCACGCTGGCGAACAGCGTCCCGCACAGGATCGGCAGCGCCTGCAGCGACACTACGGTGCCCAGCGCGAAAGGCGAGTGGGTGAGCTCCAGGACCAGCCAGGCCTGGCCTACTTTCTGCATCCAGCCGCCGGCCTGGGACACCAGCTGCCCGGCGAAGAACAGGCGGAAGTTGTAGCCGCGGAAGGCCGCCAGCGGACTGCTCCTCCGCTCGACGGCCTGCACGCTCACGTTAAGGTGAACGGTACCATCGAAGCCGTGACCTTGGTGCTGGCTGCTCGACGTGCAATGGGAAACGCCAAGGGCAACCCAGCTGTCGATATGGCGACGTTCGACGTGACAATCCGAGACAAGGTCCGAGACGTAATCCAGGGGTATCAACGCTTACTCAATACAGAGGAGCTGGCGAAGCATGGCCGATCGCGACTACACGCAGGCTGGGCCGCGACTGGGAGAGCTGTTCCGGGACGTGGTCCTGCCCGACCAGACGGGGCGGACCGTCGACTTGCACAAGGAGCGCCGTGGCCGAAAGGCGCTCGTCGTGTTCCATCGCAGCGCCCGGTGGTGACCCTTCTGCAAGGTGCAGCTGGTCGAGCTGCAGCACATCGCCGGGGCGCTGGCCAGCCACGACGTCGCGCCCTTCGCCATCAGCTATGACTCCGTGGAGACGCTGAGCGCATTCGCTGAGCGGAACGGCATCGAGTACCCGCTCTTGGCCGACGACGGCAGCAACGCCATTCGCAGGCTGGGCATGGTGGACGAAGACCTCGACGCGCACCACGCCGCCATGGGCGGCACAGTCAGGGACGACCAACGTGGCGTCTGTTACCCAGGCGTGTTCCTGCTCGACGAGCAGGGCGTCGTCAAAGATCGGCGCTTCCAAAGGAACTATCGGGTGCGGGAATCGGGCCTGAGCTTATTGGAGCAGGCGCTCAACGTCAGCCTGCCGGATATGGCGCCGACCACGACTGCCGAGGGCGAGCGGGTGCGGATCACGGCGCACCTGGATTCGCCGACCTACTGGCGCTATCAGCGCTTGCGCGCCGTCGTGGATGTGGAGGTTGCGCCCGGCTATCACGTGTACGCTCCGCCGGCGCCCAGCGACTACGTCTCGCTGGGCGTGGAGGTCGCGGCCGAAGGTGCGGAGGTTGGCGAGCCGGTCTGGCCCGCCGGAAAGCCGTTCAAGCTCGAAGGGCTGGACGAAGAGCTGCGGGTCTACGAGGGCAGCGTTCGCGTGGACGTCCCGTTTGAGTTCATCATCCAGCGTGGCGAGCCGATGGGCGATCGCACGGTGACGCTCACAGTACGCTACCAGGCGTGTGATGCCGGCACGTGCTACAGGCCCGAGGAAGCCAGCTTCCAGCTCTCGGTCAAAGAGCGCCCGAGCGTTGAGTAAATGAGAGGTGACGAGGTCATGAGCGACAGGAAGCCGCGGCCGCGGCGGACTCCGTGGGCGGTGGCAGCCGGGGGCAGCTTGGTGGGTGGCGGCTTGGTGCTGCTGCTCATGATCTGGGCCAGGTCGGCGCTTCAGATCCGCACGCTGCCCGAACGCCTGATGGAGACCTTCCTGCTGGTCATTCCGCCGGATCAGTTCGAGACAGCCATCGAGAAGTACGGGCCGATGGCCAAGGAGTTTGCGCTCATCGGCACGAACCTGGCCATGTTCCTGGCGCTGTTCGCGATTGGGCTGTTCGCCGCCCGCCGTCTGCAGCCAATGGGGCTGCTCGGGCTCGGGCTCGGTCTATGGCTGGTGGCCATCGCGGCCATCTTCCCGATCACCGGCGGCGGTGTGTTCGCCACCGGCCTGATCCTGCAAAGTCCGATCCTCATCAACGCCATCTATCTCGGTATTGGACTGGTCTACGCCTCGAGCTTAGTGGTGGCACAAATGCTGGCGACGGCGGGCCGCCGGCAGGTCCAGGGCGCGGATGCTGCCGCCGCCAGTGGGACGCGGCGGGCGTTTGTCAGCGGGCTGGCCGGCTCGGCCGTGGCCTTTTTGGTGACGGTCTGGTTCGGCCGCTCGGCGGGCAAGGTAACCAGCGCCTTACCGGTAGCCTCGCTGCCCGAGACTGCCGTTCCCAGCGCATCGGCAGCCACTGTATCCGCGCCGGCCGGGTCCACGGGCGCCTCTACCGGCGCCTCCGCGGCCGTGGCAGCGCCGGCGTCGCCAAGCCCCACGGCGAACCCCTATCCGGAGCCGCCGGCCGCCCGCGAGCTGCCGCGCGACAAGGACGGGGCACTGCTGGCGGTGAACCGGCCGCGCGGCCAGCTGCAAGCGACGGTGACGCCGAACGCCGACTTCTACACCGTGACCAAGAACGCCGGCGGCGATCCGCGCATCGCCGCGCGGGATTGGCGGCTGATCGTGGACGGTGCGGTCAACAAGCCGCTCCAGCTCGACTACCTGACGCTGCGCAAGCTGCCCCAGGTCAAGTTCTACAAGACGCTGGAGTGCATCAGCAACCTGACCGCCAAGTGCGAGCTGACGGCGTTCGGCTGCGATCTGCTCAGCACCGCCGAGTGGACCGGGGCCCGGCTGACCGACGTCATCAACCTGGCGGGCGGCCTGAAGCCGGGCGTGGTCGCCATCGCTGCCATTGGCGCCGATGAATTCTCGAGCGCCTTGCCGGCGGAGGCGGCCAGCGACCCCAACGTCCTCCTGGCTTACGAGATGAACGGCACCGTGCTTCCGCGCGAGCACGGCTTCCCCGTGCGAGTCATCATCCCCGGCCGCTACGGCGTCAAGAACGCCAAGTGGATCGTGAACCTCAAGCCTATGACCCAACCCTACGTCGATTGGTACGGCCAGCGCAACTGGAGCCAGACGGCCATCGTCAAGACGATGTCGCGCATCGACGAGCCACTCAACGGCGCGACCCTGCCGGCCGGCGCCACCAGAGTCGCGGGCGTGGCCTATGCCGGCGACCGCGGCGTGACCAAGGTGGAGGTGAGCACGAACGGCGGCAAGAACTGGCAGCCAGCCAGCTTCGTCGAGCCGCCGCTGGGCAAGGACACGTTCGTGCGCTGGGAGGGTAGCTTCCAGCTGGCGGCAGGCCAGTCCGCCGCGCTGGTCGTCCGCGCCACGGACAGCAGCGGCCAGCTCCAGCAGGAGACGTTCAATCTGCCGCAGCCGAATGGCGGCAGCGGCTGGCACAGCGTGGAAGTCAAAACCGCGGCGGCGTGAACGCTTGTTAGTCCAGAATAGGGTCTATGAGCGCCAACCCAAACGAACTCCTTGAATTCCTGCGCCGCCTGCGGCAAGTCCGCGAATACACCGCCGAACCTGTGTCGGACGACGTGGTCAACGGCATCCTCGAGGTCGGCCGCTGGTCGGGCAGCGGCAGCAACAAGCAGCCCACCGAGCTGATCGTCATCCGCGACGCGGAGATCAAACGCCAGATCGGTGATTGGGGCGCCAAGCCCGTTGCCACCTGCGCCGTGGCCTTCCTGATCGTGAGCAGGAACGAGAGCCCCGGCGTGGACGAAGGCCGGCTGGCCGAGCGGCTGATGCTGGCGGCCGCGGCCAATGGCCTGGGTGCGGGCATCGCCACATTGAAGGAGCAGGGTCCGGAAGCGGTCAAACCGCTGCTCGGCATCGCGGCCGATCTCCATGCTCGGGTAGTCGTATCGGTGGGCCACATCGACCACGAGACCCGCGGTGCTCTGCCAAAGCGTCCCGGTCCGCCTCGAAAGCCGATGGCCGAGTTCGCCCATTGGGATCGGTACTAAGCCGTGTTAAAGACGTTAGGCTTGCTGGCCTTTGCCGCCGAGTTCGCCAAAGGCGGCTGGAGCCAAGTCCAAGGCCCCGAGCAGTACGCTCAGCGGGCCGTCCAAGCGGGCGTGCCGGCGACTCCGGCTTTCATCCGCTGCCGCGGCTGGGCTATGGTCCTGGCGGCCATAGGCTTGTAGGTCCCGTTTCTGCGCCGGCCGTCGGCGTTGGTCTTGGCTGGCTTGCTGGTGCCGATTACCTACATCGGTCACCGCTTCTGGGAAATCGAGGACCCGCTGCAGCGAAATAATCAGCTTACGCAGGTGCTGAAGAACACCACCATGCTGGGCGGCGCGCTCTACATCGCTGGATCGAGGGCGTAGGCTCACAGTCCGAACCAAAATCAAAGGAGACGCAACATGGCAGCTCATATACGGCGGGTGGTGACTGGCCACGACGATGACGGAAAGGCGATTATCGAGAGCGACCAGGATACCGAGCTGGGCTCGCTGCGGCCCGGCACCAACGGCGGCGTGATGTGGACGACTGAGTCCTTCCCCGTGGATAACAGCGGCCACGAAGATACCGCCGGGCGGACAACCGGCACGACCCTGGCCAACGGCACGGTATTCCGCATCGTAGAGTTCGGGCCGGGCAACGGCCCACGCGTTCACCGCACCGATTCCATTGACTACGCGGTGGTCATGTCGGGCGAGATCGACATGGAGATGGACGGCCAGGTTATCCACCTCAAGGATGGTGACGTGCTCGTGCAGCGCGGCACCATCCACAACTGGGTGAACAACGGCAGCGAGCCGTGCCGCATCGCCTTTGTCCTGATCGACGCCAAGCCGGTAAGCCCCGGCGGCAAAGTGCTGAGCGCCACCGGATAACCTCGCGCGATCTGCTGGCCGGCGGGCGACACCAGCGGGAAGACACGCTTACGGCGGCGCCGACGAGCAATGGGGGACGCCCCTGGCCACCACGTGCGGCACGGTGCTGTTGCCGTCGATCGCGGCCGGCGTCCTTCGGCGCCGCTAAGGGCTCTTAGGTTGGGTAGAGTCGGCGGCGGTTGGCGAAGGGGAAGTCCGGGTTGCTGACCGGCAGGAAGCCGCTGCCCTGGTACTCGAATTGGCCCTCGCGCGGGATGGCGATGCAGGGCTCGTTCTGGGCGGGGTCTCTGACGACGGCCATGGGGTCCTCGCCGGCCTCCACCTTGGCGATCTGGTCCTGCAGCACCTTGCGGTAGAGGATGATGCCGGCGTCGGAGGTCGCCAGGCGCTCGGAGGCGCGGTCCAGCAGCGGGCCGGCCGTGACCCAGGTCATGATGTCCTGGCCCATAGCGGTCTCGACCATGAAGCGGCCGTCCGGGTGGCGGTACAAGAACTCGTCGAGCGGGATGGTCTGCTGGGGCGCCTCGCCGGGCTGTCGCCGGCGGGTGAGGTACCACCAGTGCATGGTGGAGGTGTCGTCGATGGGCACACGCAGTTGGAACTGCGCCTGGGCGGCGGTGCCGACCGCCAGGATGTTCGGGAACAGCACAGGATGGCCGATGCGCCAGTCGTCGACCTCTTCCGTCTGGCCCTCAAGCAACCGGCGCTTGCTCACGCCATAGGGGAAGACATCGAAGGCGGTGCGGACGTGGCGGCGGACGTGCATCGCCGGTTTGCCCTGACGCTCGAGCATGTAGTTGGCGTGGTTGCCGTGCAGGTGCTCGGCGTGGACGGGGTCGAGTGAGTTCTCCATGATCTGGAACCAGTTGCAGGGGATGACGGCGAAGCCGATCTCGCGGTCCACGTCTTCACGCACGAACAGGTCGTAGCGCGGCAGCAGCGGCGCGGGCTCGGGACCGATGTAAGTCCAGACGAGGCCGCCCATCTCCTGCACTGGGTAGGAGGCGATGCGCACCCGGTCAGGAAAGCTGCTGCTCGCCGGCTCGGCGGGCTGCTCCAGGCATTGGCCGGAGCGGTCGAACTTCCAGCCATGATAGGCGCAGCGCAGGCCGTCCGGCTCGGGGATGCCGTAGCTCAAGGAGGTGCCACGGTGCGGGCAGTGGCCGGCCAGCAGCCCCAGATCGCGGTTTCGGTCGCGCCACAGGACGAGCTCCTCGCCCAGCAGCTGCACCTCGCGCACGGGCTCCTGCTCGAGCTGGACGCTGGCCGCGACCGGGTGCCAGTAACGCCGCAGCAGCTCCCCGGCAGGCGTGCCGGCGGCGACGCGGGTGAGGCGGTCGTTGGCTTTCTTGGTCAGCATCAGGGGATGTACTTCTCGTCCTGCAGGAACAGCTCGCGGGGCAAGTCCACGCCCAGGCCCTGCTCGCGGCAGAGCTTGTAGATGCGCGCGCCGACGGCCGTGAACTGAACGCCGTCGCCGCGCAGGATGAGGCCGGTGATCTGATCGTCGGAGGTGCGGCCAGGGTGCTTGCCAAGGATGACGTCGCCCAGCAGCGGCAGCTCCTCCCAGGCGATCTTGGAGGGCTTGCCCCAGTAGTCGCGGCCCTGCTCGGGGATGACCTCGGCGCCGCCGATGGCGTGGCGCTGCCACATCGGCCCGTGGCGGTTGGCCGTCAGCACGTCGCATTTCTCCCAGCCGGCCAGGTCCAGCTCCAGGTCCTTCACGCCGGTCACGAACTGGCCGGGCTCCAGCCAGTCGGCCAGGACCACCGGCTCCGGCGCGTTGGTGGCTGTGATCACGAAGTCGGCGCCCTGCACCGCCTCACGGGCGGAGCGGACGGGCACGATCTCCACGCCCGCCTCCTCGGTCCAGCGCTCGGCGAAAGCCTGGCCGTGGCCCGGCGTAGGGCTGCAGACCTGAATTTTCTCAAGTTTGCGCACGGCGGCGTTGCACAGCACCTCGGCCTGCGCTTGCCAGCCGGTGCCAATCAGGCCCATAACTTTGGCGTCGGCGCGGGCCAGGTACTTCGTGCCGATGGCCGCTGTTCCGGCCACCCGGAACTTCTGCAGGTAGCCGTCGTGGATGATGGCCAGCAGCTCGCCCGTCCTGGAACTGTAGAGGTAGATCATGCCGCAGAACTTGCGGTCGTCCGTGCCTGGCACTCGCACCTCTCGCAGCCGGCCATCACGGCGGACGTAGGTGATGATGTCGGAATCGACGCGATCGGACGTTACGTCAAGTGTGGCGATAGCGCCCGTGAGCGACGTGAAGGAGTGGTGCGTGGGGTTGCCGCCCACAGGGAAACGCGGCCCGTAGTCCGCGGCCGTTCGCGGCGTGAAGACGCGGTAGGGCGGCGAATTGACCGCCTGGCCGCTGGCCAACGCCCGATGGCACTCCTCCAGAGCGTCGATGACTTCGGGCGCGGTGAGGACCTTCTCGACTGTGGGGTTGTCGATAACAAGCATGCGGCTAAGCCAATACGAGCTTGCGTGGGGTCATGCCGGGATGCCCGTTCGGCCGGCGTTCTGCGCCGCTTGCATGGCGTTGCCGGGGGCCAGAAGGAAGTCGCCCCATTCGCCCTCGACTTTGGCGCGCATGGCCGGGCTCATCTCGGCCACCTCGGGGAACTCGGACCGCCACTCGAAGGGCCGGGTGGCGTCGATGACCAGGCGCGAATTGGTGAAGTCCTTGCGCGCCCGCTGCTCGGGCGAGATGCGCGGATCGAGCGGCGTGCTCCAGGCCTTCTTGATCAGGTCCAGGTCCTCGGCCGGATCGCAGCGGGTGCAGACCGCCCACATCACGTCGTCCAGGTCGGTTACGTCGACGTCGTCGTCCACCACCACGACCAGCCGGCCGGCGTAGGCTCCGGCGTGGCAGGCGGCCACGGCGTGGCCAGCCTGGCGGGCATGGCCGCTGTAGCGGGCGTGGATGCCGACCACAATCAGCAGCCGCGCTCCGCCAACTTCGTGCGCCCACATGCCCGTCACGTCGGGGATGCCGGCGCCTTCGACCTGCTCCCAGATCAGCGCGGAGCGCATCAGCGATCTGTAGGCGGTCAGCTCGGACGGCGGCTTGCCGGGAGGCGAGCCGAGGATGATGGGATTGTCGCGGTGATAGACGGCCTCCACCTGCATGATCGGCTCGGCCCGATGGCCGGAGGCGTAGTAGCCGGTCCACTCGCCGAACGGGCCCTCCTCGCCAACATCGCCGGGCGCGATGAAGCCTTCCACCACGATCTCCGCCTGAGCGGGCATGGGTAGGCCGGTCACCGGCCCCTTGATGACGTCGATGGGTGCACCTTTGACGCCGCCGGCATAGTCGTACTCGGACAGGGCATATGGGACCTCGATCGAGGCGGCCAGGAACAACGTTGGGTCGTGGCCAAACGACATCAGCACCGGCATTGGCT
>DAIUFO010000072.1:0-13490 GCA_036844545.1 Chloroflexota bacterium | reverse complement strand
CCGTGGCGATGGCCGCCTTCAGGCCCAGATGGGCGTCACTGATCACGAGCTGGACTCCCAGATCTCGCACGACATCGACCTCACTGGCATGCTTATCGGCACGCCGCCGCAGTACGCCACGGACAAGGCCAAGAGCCCGCAATCGGTGCCCGCCGGCTTGTTTACGGCCTACAACGATCCTCGCAACACCTGGGGTCAGTTCGTGCGGAAGGCGGCCAGCTTCTACAAGGGCCGCATCTACCACTGGATCATTTGGAATGAGCCGGACATCACGCCCGGCGACCCCAACGCTATGTACTACACCTGGGGCGGCTCAGTGGCCGACTACTACCAGCTGCTCAAGGTGGCCTACCTCAACATCAAAGAGGTCGACCCCACCCTGACGGTCGGCACGGCGGGCTTCACTTACTGGACCGACAAGCACGCCGGCCGGCGGCAGTACTTCGACCGCCTGCTCGACAAAGTGGCCAACGACCCAACGGCGCCGACGCACAACGACTACATGGACTTCGTGTCTGTCCACCTCTACAGCGACCCGCACAGCTTGTACGACGTGCCCGTGCTGTACCACCAGTTGATGGCCGCGCATGGCTTCGACAAGCCGATCTGGATCCCGGAAACGAACGTAGTCCCGTACGACGATCCGGTCAACGCCGGCGGCCCCAATGCCACGGCCACTGACATGCGCGGGAGTCTCAGCGACCAGGCGTCGTTCATCATCCAGGCCTACGCGATGGGCATGGCCGCGGGCGTCGAACGCATCGAGATCTACAAGATGAAGGACGGCGACAACGACATCGTCAACGGTCAGGCGCTGGTCGGCGATTTGCCCGACCTGCGGCTGCGACCAGCCTACGTCTCGTACCAGCTGGCGGCGCAGTATTTCTCCAACGCCAAGTCGGCCAGCTACTTCAAGAACGGCGACGTGGAGGAGGTGGTGTTTGACCGCGGCAACCAGCGTGTGACGGCGATCTGGACCAACTCCTTTGCGCCGGCGACGGTCAACGTCAAGAGCTCGGGCGGCAGCGCCCAGCTGCTGGACAAGTACGGCCTGGCCAAGGACATGGCTCCGGCGACGGGCGGCTACGCCATCAGCCTCGACCAAGCCACCAACCGCACCAACCCGGACGCGCCCAACAAGCCGATGATCCCCGGCAACCCGGTACTGCTTATCGAGGATGGCGCCAGCGGGCCGATCCAGATGTCTGTCTAACAGGGAGCCGTCACCTGCCTCTCCCACCGCGGTGGGAGAGGAACTACGCTTGTTGCCGATGCAACGAGCGGTGTTTTTGGATCGGGATGGCGTCATCAACAAAGGCGGACAGATCAACCGGCCTGAGGAGGTGGTGGTCTATCCCCAAGCCGCGGAGGCTATTACCCGCCTGAAGGAGGCCGGCTTCGCGGTGGTCGTCGCCACCAACCAGGGTGGTTTGGGCGAGGGCTTCGATGGGCGGGTGCTGTGGCGGCGGGCGCCGCTCGACCGGCACGACTTGGAGGCCATCCACGCCGAGATACTGCTTCAGCTTGGACCGGGCGCCGAGCCCGACCTGATCAAGGTTTGCCCCCACGCGACGTTCCTGAACTGCAACTGCCGCAAACCGAAACCCGGCATGCTGCGATCGGCCGCGCGCGAGCTGGGGCTGGAGATGGCCGGCTCGTTCATGGTTGGCGACCGCACCACTGATCTCGAAGCGGCGGTCGCTGCCGGTGTGCAGCCCATCCTGGTGCTGACGGGTGAAGGCGAGTCGGCCCGCGATCAATGGGAGGGCAATGCGCCGGTCGTGGCCGGCATTGGCGAAGCGGCCGAGCTGATCCTCAGCAGTGCGAAAATCCCGGCATGAGCAGGCCAGACAGCGCCGGCCTGAAGCAGCAACTCGTCCCGGCCTCTGGTTGACAGGGGCTAACGACCAAGCTGGCGGTTTGTCTCAGCAGACAGGCGCCTGGGCCCCTGTTGTGCCGCATGAGAGGGCATGAAGCCACGAATCGAGTCTCTGCACGGGGGATGGGCAGCGGTGGGTGACGGCTGGACAGCCTACGGACAAACGCGGAGCGAGGCGTTGCAGGCCTACCGCCTGGCGCGCAAGAGCGGCAAGCGCCGTCGCAGCTCCACCATGAGCGCCAGGAATCGCCTGATCAAACGCTGGGGCTAAGCCGTCGCGGCCGCCCGCAGCTGCCCGCAGCCGGCGACGATGTCCACGCCCTTGGAGTAGCGCACGCTGACCGGAACCCGCGCGGCTTGGAGCACGGCCTCGAACCGTCGGATGGCCGGCTCCTCAGGCCGCTTGTAGGCGTCGCCCTCGACCGGGTTGAGCGGGATCAGGTTCACGTGGGCGAGACGCCCGCGGAGCAGGCCAGCCAGCCGGTCAGCCTCTTCGAGAGAATCGTTCACGCCCGCGATCAGCACGTATTCGAAGCTCACGCGCCGGTGCGTGGCGCGGGCGTACTCATCGCAGGCCGCGAGCAGCTCCCGTATCGGCCAGCGCCGGTTCACCGGGATCAGCTCGCCGCGACGGTCATCAGTGGTTGCCGCCAGCGAAACCGCCAGGTTCACCTGGACCGGCTCCCCCGCCAGACGCCGAATCTCCGGTACGAGCCCGCACGTGGAAACCGTGATGTTCCGGGCTCCCAGGCCCATGCCGCCGGGTGCGTTCAGCAGCCGGACAGCGTCCAGCACGGCGTCGTAGTTGTCCAGCGGCTCGCCCATGCCCATGAAGACCACGTTGGTCACATGCCGGTGTTCACGCTTGAGCAGGCGGCCAAAGTGCAGCACCTGGTCCACGATCTCGTCGGATGTGAGATTGCGGCGCCAGCCGCCGTGACCGGTAGCGCAGAACGAGCAACGCATCTTGCAGCCGGCCTGGCTCGACACGCACACCGTGCCGCGGTCGAGGTGCCGCATCAACACCGACTCGATGAGCTGGCCATCTTCAAGCCGGAACAGCAGCTTGGTGGTTTGGGCATCCGCCGATCCAATCTCCTGAACGGGCTCGAGGGTGCTGAACGGCAGCCGCCGAGCCAGCTCCTCCCGGAGCGCCAGTGGCAGGTTGCGCATGTCGGCATAGCCGGCGGCCAGTTTGCGGTACTTCCACTCGGCGATCTGCCGCGCCCGGAACGACGGCTCGCCCAATTCCCGCGGGAGATCGATCATGGACAGGGCAAGTATGGCGATCTATGATCTAGAACAGGCGTTCCAGCTGTGTCCCAGGAGGCCAAAAAATGCGCTCAATTCCTCGCTGATCCGCTTTGTCCCTAGCCGGGCGTCGATGCTGCGCCCTAGAATAACCGCCTTATCGTGGTAGTTTGAGGTTTTTGCATGAAAGTCGTATTTGTTCAGAACGTGGAAGGCGCCAAGTCGGGCGACGTCAAAGAAGTCGCCGATGGCTACGCCCGTAATTTCCTGCTGCCCCGGGGGCTGGCTCGCGCCGCCACGGCGGAAGCGCTCAAGCAGTTGGAAGCTCAGCGCGACGCTGAGGCCAAACGCGCCGCGCGTGTCCTGGCGGAAGCCCAGGCCCTGGCCGACCAAATCTCGGGCATTACCCTGCGAATCTCTGCGAAGGTGGGCTCTGCCAAGCGCCTGCACGGGTCCGTTACCGGCGGCGAGATCGTAAACGAGCTCAAGAAGCAGCACAGCATCACGCTCGATCGTCGTGACGTGGAGCTGGCCGATCCGATCAAGCGCCTGGGCGACTACCAGGTGCCGATCAAGATCGGCCACGGCCTCGAGCCCAAACTGAAGGTGACGGTAGCGGAAGGGGAATAGGCGCTGTCTTGGGCCACGCAACCCCGCCACCGGGCTCCCTCACCCTAGCCCTCTCCCGCCGCGGCGGGAGAGGGGATGTTTTGGGCCAGTTTTGGCCATAGCTCCGGCCGTCCTCGAGCGGCTCCCGCCCAGCAATGTCGACGCCGAGCAGGCGGTGGTCGGCAGCCTGCTGCTGGATCGTGATGCGCTGGTCAAGATCAGCGGCTGGCTGCAGCCGGACGACTTCTTTCGGGACAGCCATCGCTTCGTATACGAGGCGATGCTGGAGCTCTATCGCAAGAACCAGCCTTCCGACATCGTCACCGTCACTGATGAGCTGGAGCGGCGCAGCCAGCTCACCGGTGTTGGCGGCGTGGCCTACATTCACTCGCTGGCCACAGTCGTGCCAACGGCCATCCACATCGAGTATTACGGCCGCATCGTCCAGCGCACCTCGCTCAAGCGCCGGCTCATCTCCGTGGCCGGTCGCATCGCCAGCATCGGCTACGACGACGGGCTGGAGGTAGAGGAGGCCTTCAACCAGTCCGAAGAGCTGCTGATCAAGCTCATTCAGCGACGCATCGAGCACGATTTCGTGCCCATCGCCGACGTGCTCAGTGACTACTTCGAGAACCTGGAGGAAATCCTCCGCAACGCCGGCAAGCTCACCGGCCTGCCGAGTGGCTTTACCGAGCTCGACAACAAGCTCGGCGGTTTCCAGAAATCGGACCTGATTATCCTGGCGGCCCGCCCGGGCATCGGCAAGACCGCCTTCATCCTGAACGTGGCCGATAACATCGCCAAAGAGACGGGCAAGGGGGTCGCCGTCTTCAACCTCGAGATGTCGGCCGAGCAGCTGGTGCAGCGCATGATCGCCTGCCGCGCCGGAGTCAACCTCCAGCACTTGCGCACCGGGGCGCTACCGGACTGGGAGCACTCGCGAGTCATCGACGCTATCAGCAATTTGTCCAGCCTGCGCATTTTTTTCGACGAGTCGGGCGACGTGACGATCACCGAGCTGCGCAGCAAGGCCCGGCGGCTGCAGGCCGAGCACGGCATCAGCATGATCATCGTCGATTACCTGCAGCTGATGCACGGCAGCGCCAACCGCGGCCGCGACAACCGCGTGCAGGAGGTGAGCGAGATCACTCGCCAGCTCAAGGCCATGGCTCGCGAGCTGGACCTGCCGGTGCTGGCGGTCTCCCAGCTCTCACGCGCCATCGAGAGCCGCGCCGATCAGAAACCGCAGCTCTCGGACCTGCGCGAATCCGGCTCGATCGAGCAGGATGCCGACATCGTGATGTTCATCAGCCGCGACCGCAACAGCGAGGACCGGCAGAACCAGGCTGACATCATCATCGCCAAGCACCGCAACGGCCCCACCGGCGAGGTGGCGCTGCAGTTCTTCGGCGCCTACCAACAGTTCGCGGATCTCTCGATCCGGCCCGCGCCGACGGAATATTGAAGCCGTTCGCGGGCTTCCCGAAACCCAAGGAGGTCGTCGTCCTGCCAGCCGAGTTCTTCGAGCAGCTGCTGCCGCAGCTCGACGATCTGCCGGAGCTCAAGCTGGTGCTGCACATTATCGGCTTGCTCCAGAAGCAAAAGGGCTGGCCGCGCTGCGTGTCACGCGCCCAGCTGCAGCATGACCAGCTGCTGCGGCACAGTTTGGCGGCTATTGGCGACTTGCGCTCGCTGGAGGACGTGCTGGACCACGCCCTGGAGCGCGCGTCACAGCGCGGCTCGCTGCTTCGTCTTACAGTGCGCGATGGCGACCAGGCGGAGGAATGGTATCTACTGAACACCGAGCGCGGGCGCGCCTTGCTGCGGGACCTCAGGGGCTCTGGCGAGGAGTCAGCGGCGCTCCGGAAAAGGCTGGGCACGTCCGAAGCGGCGGTGGTGGAGCTGACGCGGTCCAACATCTTTGCCCTGTACGAGCAGAATGTGGGGCTGCTGACACGGATCATCGCGGAGGAGCTGATGGAAGCCGAGGCAACCTATCCCGAGGTGTGGATCGAGGAGGCGGTCCGCATCGCGGTGGAGGGCAACAAGCGCAACTGGCGCTACATCAAGGCCATTTTGGGCCGCTGGGCGGCCGAGGGACGAGAAGATGGAACGTTTAAGCGAAGTTCTGGCGAGGTATACGACCCCGACCGCTATCTCAAAGGCGAGTTCGGCCACCTCTTCCGCCACTGAGCCGCCGAAGTGCTCGCTGTGCAACGGCGCGGGCTGGGTGTACTACGACCTGCCGCTGGATCATCCCGACCGCGGCCGGGCCTTCGCCTGCGACTGCACAGCCCAACTAGTGCGTGAGCGCCGCCGCCAGCAACTGCGCGAGGAAAGCGGGCTGCGCGCCCTGTCACGCATGACATTCGACGCCTTTGAGTTCCGCGAGGGTGAGGTCCCCGAGGACCACAGCAAGAATCTCTTCGACGTGTGGGACGCCGTCCGAGCGTACGCTGAGAAGCCTTGGCCCCAGGGTTGGCTGTTGCTGTACGGGACGTACGGCTGTGGCAAGACCCATCTCGCCGCCGCCGCCGTGAACCACCGCATTGCGTTCCTGGAGCGGCCGGCGCTGTTCGTGGTCGTCCCGGATTTCCTGGACTACCTGCGATCGACCTTCAATCCCGCCAGCTTTGCCGGCGGCGACGACTACTTCCAGCGGGTGAAGACTGCCGAGTTCCTAGTCCTCGACGATCTCGGCGCGGAACACAGCACGCCCTGGGTGAACGAAACGCTGTTCCAGTTGGTCAACTACCGCTACAACAACGAGCTGCCGACGATCTTCACCAGTAATGCCGACGTGGAGGGCGTCGAAGACCGCGTCCGCTCGCGCATGCTGGACAACTCCTTCACAGAACGCTGGGCCATTCAGGCACCGGACTACCGGCTCACAGCCCACTCGGCCGCCTCCGGTTTGCTTCACTCCGAGGGCAATGCCGCGCCCTCGGAAGCGCCCGCCACACCAACGCCGCGCCGTCCGCGGCGAAAGAGGTAGGCGCTACTCCAGCCTCCGGAGCACTACCAGCGAGCGGCCGGGCATCTGGACGGTGGCGCCGGCGGGATAGCTGATCTCGGACTCGGAGGTGACGGCTCCGGTGGCGGTGTTGGCGGCTTCGGCCCAGCGGGCGCCCCAGTCGGCGGCGGGCAGCTTGAAGTCCAAGCGCTCGTGGTGGCCGTTGAACAGCAGGTAGAAGCTGTCGTCGATGACACGCTCGCCGCGGGTGTCGCGGCCGGCGATGGCCTCGCCATTGAGGAAGACGCCCAGCGACTTGGCGAAGCCCGCTTGCCAATCGTCGTCCCCCATCTCCCAGCCGTCCGGCTTGAACCAGGCGATCTCGCGCTCGGCGCTGTGCCAAATGGGCCGATCCTGGAACCACAGGCGGCGGTGGAAGATGGGATGGTCGCGGCGGAACTGGATGAATGCACGGGTGAACTGGAGCAGATCCCGGTCGGCCTGCTCCCAGTCGAACCAGGAGGTCTCGTTGTCCTGGCAGTAGGCGTTGTTGTTGCCGTGCTGGGTACGGCCGATCTCGTCGCCGCCCAGGATCATCGGGATGCCCTGGGACAGCAACAGCGTGGCCAGGATGTTGCGGCGCTGGCGCGCTCGGAGGTCGTTGATGCCGGGATCTTCGGTCGGGCCCTCTACACCGCCGTTCCAGGAGCGGTTGTCGTTGGAGCCGTCGAGGTTCTCTTCGCCGTTGGCCTCGTTGTGCTTGTCGTCGTAAGACACCAGGTCGGTGAGGGTGAAGCCGTCGTGGCAGGTCACAAAATTGATGCTGGCGTAGGGCTGGCGGCCGTTGTGAGCGTAGAGGTCAGAGCTGCCGGTGAGGCGGTAGCCAAACTCGGCCAGAGTGCGGTCGGCGCCGCGCCAGTAATCGCGTACGGTGTCCCGGTACTTGCCGTTCCACTCCGACCACAGCGTCGGAAAGTTGCCCACCTGGTAACCGCCTTCCCCCACGTCCCAGGGCTCGGCAATCAGCTTCACCTGCCGGATCGTGGGGTCCTGCTGTATGAGGTCGAAGAACGCCGACAGCCGGTCCACGTCGTGCAGCTCGCGAGCCAACACCGGCGCCAGGTCGAAACGGAAGCCATCGACGTGCATCTCCTGGACCCAATAGCGCAGGCTGTCCATGACCAGCTGCAGCACATGCGGGTTCTGGGCATTTAGGCTGTTGCCGGTGCCTGTGTAATCGACGTACCGCCGCTGGTCCTCGGGATCGAGCCGGTAGTAGCCGGCGTTGTCGAAGCCCTTGAAGCACAGCATCGGTCCCAAGTGGTTGCCCTCGGCGGTGTGGTTGTAGACGACGTCCAGGATGACCTCGATGCCGGCCTGGTGCAGGGTCTTGACCATCTGCTTGAACTCCTGCACCTGGCGCCCCTCGCGGTCGCTGCTGGCGTATTCATTTTGCGGGGCGAAGTAGCCGATGGAGTCGTAGCCCCAGTAGTTGCGCAGCCCGCGCTCGAGCAAGTGCTCGTGCTGCACGAACTGGTGGACCGGCAGCAACTCGACCGCCGTCACACCGAGACGGTTGAGGTACTCCACAGCGGCGGGATGGGCCAGCCCGGCGTAGCTGCCCCGCAGGTCCTCGGGAATGTCCGGATGACGCTTGGTGAAGCCTTTGACGTGGACCTCGTAGATGACCGTCTCGTGCAGCGGGACACGGGGCGCGCGGTCGCCGTTCCAGTCGAAAAACGGATTGATCACGAGCGAACGCGGGACGTAGGGCGCGCTGTCGAGATTGCTGGCGCGCTCCTCGCGCGACCAAACGTAGGGGAAGACGGCTTTGTGCCAGTCCACCTGGCCCTCGATGGCCCGGGCGTAGGGATCGAGCAGCAGCTTGGCCGGGTTGCAGCGGTGGCCCTCCGTGGGGGCCCACGGGCCCCGAACGCGAAAGCCGTAGCGCGTGCCCGGACCTATGTCCGGCAGGTAGCCGTGCCAGCAGAACGAGCTGACCTCCGGCAGCTCGACTCGCTGCTCTTGCTCATCCTCGAAGATGCACAGCTCGACGCAGTCGGCGATCTCCGAGAAGACGGCGAAGTTGGTGCCGACGCCATCGAACGTCGCCCCCAGCGGGTAGGGCTGGCCTGGCCAGAGCTTCATGAACCCGAGTGGCGAGCGGCGGCAAGCGAGAGCATCACGCCCGCCGGTTATAGCAGGACTGATACCAGCGCCGTGCCCTTACCATCGTGTTAATGGCGCGATTCAAAGTAGGCGTGCAACTGCACCCGCAGCACACGTCCGTGAAGGACCTACGCGAGGCTTGGAAGCGGGCAGACCAGTTGGGCGTGGACAGCATCTGGGTGTGGGACCATTTCTACCCCCTGTATGGTGACAGCCGCGGCGCCCATTTCGAGGCCTACACACTGCTGGCCGCGATGGCGGTCGATACGTCCCGCGCCCAGCTCGGCGCGATGGTGACCGGCGGCGGCTACCGCAACCCCGACCTGCTGGCCGACATGGCCCGAACCATCGACCACCTGAGCGGCGGACGCTTCATCCTGGGCATCGGCTCCGGGTGGTTCGAGCGCGATTACCGCGAATACGGCTACGACTTCGGGACCAAAGGCTCCCGGCTGAAGATGCTGGAGCAGACGCTGCAGCGCATCAAGCGCCGGCTAGGCAAATTGAATCCAGCGCCCATTGGCAAGCTGCCCATCCTGATCGGCGGTGGTGGCGAAAAGGTGACCTTGCGCCTGGTGGCTCAGTACGCGGACGCCTGGAACACCTTCCCGCCCGCGTCCGGTTATGCCCATAAGATGCGCGTGCTGGACGAATGGTGCGCCAAGCTGAAGCGCAACCCGAGTGAAATCGAACGTACGATCGAAGTCCGGCCAGACCAGTGGGATCAAGTGGAGGACTGTCTGAAAGCCGGCGCCCAGCATTTGATCGTGGAGATCGGCCAGCCTTTCGAGCTCGAACCCCTGGAACGACTTTTGGAGATGGCGAGGAAGTAGTGGATTTCAGCGAGCAAGCCCAACATTTCATGCGGCTGGTCAAGGAGCGGACCAGCCATCGCGGCGGCTACCGCAAGGACCTGGACGTCAGCGACGAGCAGCTGAACTTCATCTTGGAGGCGGCCCGGTGGGCGCCCTCGGCGGGCAACTCCCAACCGTGGGAGTTCATCGCCGTCCGGGATGCCAAGCTGCGCCTGGCCATCATCGACATCGCCAAGAAGCAGCTCAAGGAGAAGATCGAGATGGAGTGGGTCACGCGCCGGACACGCAAGGTCGGCAGCGACAGCGGCTTCGTCCACGCACCCGTGTTCATCATCATCACAGGCGACCCGCGAACCATCGAGGCCTATCCCGTCCGCACCAGGATGGACAAGTGGCAGTCGCACTACTTCAGCAGCTTGTCGAACACGGTGCTCACCATCGTGCTGGCAGCTCAATCGTTGGGGCTGGGCTCGCAATGGCTCAGCGACATCGCCTCGCCCTACTTCGCCACCATGGTCAAAGCGCTGCTCGGTATTCCCGACCCGCTGCAGCCGTACCACCTGATCCCCATCGGCCACGTGAGCCGCAAGCTGCGCCCCAACGATCGGCGGCCGCTCGACGAGCTGGTCCATCACGACAGCTACGACATGAGCAAGCACCGGACGGACGAGCAGGTTCGCGAGTTCTTCGTCCACCAGGGCATCCGCTCGCCCAACTACCGCTGGTAGCTTTGAAACGCGCGGGCATCCTTGCTCCGTGAAACGCGGTCAGTTGACCTGATGCTCGTAGTGCTCGCGCACACGCTTGACTGAGGGGTTGCTGCCGGCCATACCGCGCTTGCGATGATCCTCCAGGGCTTCCTCGCTGCTCCAATGCTCCAACAGCGCATAGGTGTCATTCCGCAGCTCGCTGCGGAACACTTCGAATTGGAGGCAGCCTGGCTCTGTCTGGGCCTTGCGGCAGCGATCGGCCATCGCCTCCACTTCCTTGTCAGCCTCTTCCTTGCTGCCTGCTGTGAACTGGATGATCAGTCGAACGCCTGCCATGGCACTCCCTCTCTCTGCTGAATGGCCTATTATGCGGCTGGCTTAGTGTGGGCGACGCGAACTCAGGCGACTCGGCCCAGCTGGCGGGGCGAGTCAGCCCATAAACCGGCCGGCTCAGACGAACCGTCGGCCGGCAACTCCAGGAGATCGCCCTCAAAAGCTTGCGGCGGTTCCTGGATGACCGGCCGCGGCAGCGAATGCACCGCCGACTTCTTCGCCGAGTGGCCAGGCCGCGCTCCGCCTGGGAGTTGCTCAGGGCTCCAGGCCGGGCCGATCAGGCTGGGCGCCTGGATGATGTTGTAGGATATCTTGCCTTTGGCGCTGTGCCAATAGTTGGGCGCCAGCTTCTGGAACTCGGCCGCCGCGATACTGATACTGGGGCCATATTCGAGTTCCCGAGCGCCACCGCTACGCCCGCCACCAGGATGCCCGCGAATATCAGCGCAATGACGTTCAGCATCTACTTACCCTTTGACGTCGCGGTCCCTCCGTGACTGCCCGTCGCCCCTTACAGTCTGCTTCTTCATGAAGCACAGGAATCATACCAGGGCGAAAGCGGTGGGGCATTTGCCAACGCAGGCTGCCTCGCGTTGGATTGGTCCTGAGGACAAGCCGGCGAGCCACGACACACCCACGTTCTGCTGACGGAGGACGACACCTCCACGCGCCAGTTGCCAGGGTCGGACTTGGCCCGGCCAGGCCGGTCTATCAGCGAGTGCCGGCTCCGGGATAGGCGAACGCCTCCGGCGCAGGCCGGTAAGGCCGTTGCAGCCAGTAGGGGCGCCGTTGGCCGTCCGGGCCAGGCCCGGGTCGCGTCATCGCCAGCCAGCGTTTGTAGACCTCGTGCGACTTATTGGTGTCCACGAATACGTCGGCATAGCGGTCTTCCGGTTGAGCCCTTTCGACAGTGACCTTCTGGTGCCAGCAGTGCATGCCGCTGACGGGGTCAGGCTGCACCGGGAAACAGAGGTTCTGGTGCACGCCGGCGTCGGACCACCAGATGCGCTTGCTGTCCGGGTCGGCTGACTCGAAGGGGCGGATGCCCTCCTTCTGGCGCAGGAGGTAACGACCGCTGTCTTCCTTGAGGTCCACCAGCGCTGCCGTCCACTTGCTCGGAGAGTTGTCGTTGGCCAGCCGCCAGCGACCCATATGGTGGGAACAGCCAACGACGCCGGGAGCGATCCCCTCGGTGGGCCAGGCCTTACCCACGAAGTAGCCGATCTCGGTGCTGATACGCAGCAGGTCACCCATCTTCACGCCGAGCTTGCGGGCGTCCCGGGTGTTCATCCAGATGGGGTTGCTGTGCGAGAGCTCGTTGAGCCACTTGGTGCTGCCGGAGCGCGTGTGAATAAGCGTGGGCAGCCGGAAGTTCGGCATGAGCACGAACTCGCCCGCCTCACGGTCCAGCCGTTCCGGATGCACGTGGCTGTGGATGTAGCCGGGCACCGCGTGTTCCGGCCAGCCATAGTCGGCCATCGTCTGGGAATAGAACTCCAGCTTGCGACTGGGCGTCAGAAATCCGTTGCGGCGAACGACATCCACAACGACGCCAGGCGCTTCGTCCGCAACCGGCTTCAGATGCTGCTCGTAGATGCCGTCCTCTACCGCGAAGGCCCCGTACTTGCGCATGAATTCCAGCGGCGTCAGGCCCTCTTTCGCGCCCGCCTCCGGCAAGCCGGGCACGCTGTGGTCGAACATCCAGCCGTAATACTCGTCCAAGGTCAGCATCTCGCCCGGCCGGTTGGGCGACTCGTAGAACTTGCGGACGCCCATTGCGCCGTCGGGGTCCATCCGCCACGACAGCTCGATGAAGAACTCCGTTTCTTCCCACACCTCGCCGGGATTCACCTCATACGTGCGCCAGACCTGTTTGCCCTGCTTCTGGGCGAGCGTACGCAAGACCGGCTGCCGGAACGAGATCCATTTGCCCGCATGTGTCTCCATCGAGACTGTGTCGTGACGTTCACTGGCGTGACCCATCGGCAGCACGTAGTCGGCGAACCAGGCGGTCTCGTTCCAGGTGGGCGTGAGGGCGATGTGCAGGCCGACCTTGCTCTCGTCGCGCAGCACCTCCATCCAGGTAGCGCCGTCCGGGTAGGTCCAGACGGGGTTGACGACGCGCGAGAAGTAGACCTCAAGGTGGGAGCGGCCTTCCTTGAGGAAGTGCGGCAGCAAGATGCTGAGCTCGTGGTGCGACAGGGGGTACTCGATGGGCCACAGCGTCTCGTTCCAGCGCTTGTGCGGCGGCGGGGGCATGTAGGGCGCCGGCACGAACTTGTCCCAGGCGTTGGGCGAGCAGCCGCCGCGCGTGCCGACCGAGCCGGTCAGGACGTGCAGCAGCCACAGGCAGCGGGCCACCTGCCAGCCGCCCAGGTTGCCGGCGGTGGTGTTGCGCCAGACGTGGCTGGCGAACTGGTGTCCGGCCCAGCCGATGCCCTCCGCTACCTCCTCGATACGCCGTGCCGAGATGCCGGTCTCGTGCTGCGCAAACTCCGGCGTGTATTCGGCGTAGAGTTCCTTCAGCAGGGCCACAAAGTTGTCGAAGGTGGCGTCCCAGCTCGGGCGCAAGGCGCGCAGCGAGTCCGCCCAGTTCACCCACTGGCGCATGAACTGGCGATCGATCAAATCACGTTCAAGGAGGATCTTGGCGATGGCCAGCAGCAGGGCGGCCTCTGACCCCGGCAACGTCGGCAGCCAGTAGTCGGCCATGGAGGCGCTGTTGGACAGGCGCGTGTCGACCACGGCGATCTTACAGCCCTGCATCTTGG
>DAIUFO010000071.1:3601-13544 GCA_036844545.1 Chloroflexota bacterium | reverse complement strand
GCCCAGCGTCGCGGAGGCCGAAGAGCGCCTGGCCCACCTACGCCAGCACGGCCCGACGCCGTACGCCTTCACCTTCCGAGCCTGGTTCCCGCCGCCCAGCGGCGACTCGCCTCCTCAGGTTGTCAACGACGACCGCTGGCTGTGGCCCGGCTTGACATCGATTCAACTATCTCACGGTCGCTCATCAGCGACGAAGCACCCCGCACGCCGGCTCAACCCACGACGAATGACCTGGCGCAGGCTGCTGGCTGCGTGAAATCACGTCTCACCTAAGGGACGAGAGTCTGAGGCAGGAGCATCGTTGAATTCTCGATGCACATCGGTAAACCATCATCTGGCCGGGGGCTTCTTATAAGCATCGCGTGGCCAAACGGCCATCCGTTGTGATAAATCACAGCGGCCTAAAACGCTACTCCGAACGCTTGCTTGAGGACAACAACAAAGACCGCCGTATGCGGATGGCCTTTCTTGTTGTGCACGACTGCACGTGCACGATCGAGGGATCAATGGGGCGAATGGCATCGCTCCAATCGAGCTGAAATTTTAGAAGATGAACGTCAGGTTGTAATGCGGGGCGTCGCGGTTTAGAAGCCAGACCTTCTTCAGCTTGATGCGCCAGCGGGGGCCGCCGGTTAGGACGTACTCCGCGCTGCCGGCGAAGACTCGCTGGGCGCCCAGGCCGACCTGCGACGGGTCTCCCGGCCGAAACTCGAAGATGGTCAGGTGAGCTGTAACCTTGCCGTCGAGGACCTGGACGTTGGACACATTGTGCAGCGTGCGGGACGGCGGCTCCTGGGAAGGCGGGTGGGTGTGGACCAGCCGAAACACGCGCTCCTGCATGCGGGTAAAGTCGTCGTAGATGAGCGACGGCTCGGCCTCAGGATCGCCGTCGGTGATGGGCAGCCAGTAGCGGCAGTCCGGCGTGAACAGGGCCAGCCATTCGTCGAAGCGGCGCTCGTCGATGAGGCGCGCCTCCTCCATCAGGAGCAGCTCGGCTTGTTCGCGACTGATGCCGGTGGTCACGCCAGGACGGCGTCCGCCGGTACGGGGCTGGCGGCCATCCAGCGCTTCCACTCGCGATAGGCGGAGCGCTGCGGCGCTTCGTCAGTGGAATGGCCGCCCACGCGGATGCCGTCGGTCTCGGACTCGCCGTCCGCGTAGGACTCCGCGTAGGACTCGCGCAGCATGCCGCGGCTCATCACCACCCACTCCGCAGCCCGCGCTTTCATCCCGCTTTGGCCGATCGCGAACATCTCCACGTCGTCCGGCGCGCCGAACGCGGCGGGGCCGAAGAAGCGCTCGTGCGTCCGCAGCCGGGCTGTGTTCAGCGCATCGCTTACGCCGTCGAGCCGCGTTGGCTGCATGAGGACGATGGTTTGGTCGAGGGCCAGCGGCCGGATGACCCGGACATGCGACTCGAACAAGTACAGGTTGGGGAACACCAGCAGGTTGCGCTGGCCGAGGATGTCCTGGGCGCGATCCGGCCCGTAAGCCTGGCGCAACTGCTGGTGGTAGTCGGTGAGCTTGGGGTCGTGATACTCGAACTGGCCGGCCATGCCGCCGTAGGGCCTCTCGATGAAGCCATCGCCGCGACCCAAGCCGACCACCGAGCCGGTGGAGCGCAGGTTCTTGTAGTCGCGGATGGAGGTTTCGCCGGCCTGCTCCATAATCTTGAGGAAGGACTCGTGGACGTAGTTGCCGTGGTAACCGTCGCTGCCGTTCTCGAGCTGGAACTTCCAGTTGCCGGCGTAGAGGTGCTTATGCGCGCCGCGCGTGAACGTGATCTTGCCGGTGGGGGAGCGATCGGCCCACAGGTCGATGTACTTAGCGACGACGGTCAGGCGCTCCCGGAGCGATTCGCCTTGGGCGCTCATGCTGGCGAAGATGAGGCCGCGATAGGTGGCCACCCGCCTGGCTGGTACGAGCCCTGAGTCAGGCCCCAGCATGTCTTCCGGGTAACCGGTCGCCTGGGCGATGCCGAGCAGGCAGCCGTCGACTCCGTAGACCCAGTTGTGGTAGGGGCAAACAAACTGCTCCGCATGGCCTCGTTCCGCGCGGCACACAACCGAGCCGCGATGGCGGCAGTGGTTGAGGAGGACGTGGACCTCGCCCTGTTGGTCGCGCGTGACGATGACCGGCTGGCTGCCGAGCGTGGTGGTGACGTAGTCGCCGGGGTTCGGCAGCTCCGACTCGTGCGCGACGTAGACCCAGGTCCTCTCGAAAATGCGCCGCATCTCGAGCTCGAAGATGGCCGGGTCGGTGTAAATGGTGGTGTGGATCCGAAAGTCGTGGCCGGTCTCGACCACGAGCTCGTCAAGATAGGGCGTCATGGCTGCTCACCGAGCATATCTCCAGCGCCAGCCCACCGTGTCCCATCCGGCCAGGTAGCAAGCACTCAACGGGCCATGCTAAAGTCGTCGGCGAAGATGCGGATCGCCAGCTCACCAGTCGCCTTTCAGGTCGAAGACGTCGATTACCTGCGGGTGGAGGGCCGGACGTTCCAGGCGCGCGTTTACCGGCCGGAGGGACCTGGACCGTTCCCGGCGTTGCTGGACGTACACGGCGGCCAGTGGACCATCGCCACCTCGACTCGCGAGGGGCAAGCGCCAGTGGACAAGGCGCTGGCGGCCATGGGCATTGTGGTGGTGGCCGTCGACTTCCGCCAGGACCCACAGCACCATTACCCCGACTCCATCGTCGATGTGAACTTCGCGCTGCGCTGGCTCAGGGCCAATGCCGCGAGGTTCGAGGCATCGCCGCGGATGATGGGCGCCCTGGGCTCTTCCAGCGGCGGGCACCTGGTGATGCTCAATGCCATGAGACCAGACGATCCGCGCTATGGCGCCTTGCCGCTGGCCGGCGTGCCGGCGGAAGCGGCCAGGCCGGACTACATCATCACCTGCTGTCCGATCCTGGACCCGATCGATCGCCGAGGGTTTGCCGCGAGGACGGGCCGCGAGGACATCCTCAGAGCGACGGCCACCTACTTCTCACCGCCGGAAACGATCGAGGACGCCAATCCCAAGCTCATCCTGGACCGGGGCGAGCCCGTCAAGCTGCCGCCTACTCTGCTCATCCAAGGCACTGCCGACAAGAATGTGGACCACACGAGCCAGGACCGCTTCGCCGACGCCTATCGGGCGGCCGGCGGCGAGCTGCAGCTGGAAAAGCTGCAGGATGCGCCGCACCAGTTCGCGACCATGCCCGGCCCCTACGCCGATCGCGCGTACGCCTTGATGAAAGACTTCATCAGCCGCCAACTGGCTGCCTAGAGAGAATAGACGCGGAAGTCCGCGTAGCGCATCTCGACGGTATCGGCCGTGGGCGCGGCGGAGCTGTCGAAGAACAGGCCGACGGAGGCCGGCCGGGCGCCGAAGGCGTCGTCCTGCAGGCCGTCGAGCATTCGGCCGTTCGCGAACAACCGGATGGCGCTGCCGCGGACCTCGAGGCGCAAGACGTTCTCAGACTCATCCGGCGCAATGGCGACGCTTGACGCGGCCAGCAACGGCGGACGGAAAATCTCCCAAAACTGGTAGGCCTTCGGCCCTGGCTGAAGGCCGAAGCCAAACTCCCGGCTGCCGGGGAAATAGCGCAGGCCGTAGATGACGTCCTTCGGCGATCGCGTGGCTCTGGCTCTGACCTCGAAGGCGAAGTCGCCGCTGACCCGGTTGAGGGCTCGCGCGGAGCCGCCGATCACGCGGCCCGACAGAGGCACGCTGGGCGGGCCGACGTGCGCCACCAGCTCGCCAGTCTGATAGGCATAGTCCCAGGACGCTGAGGCGCGGTCGCCGGGGAGGGTGGCGCTGCCGCGCTGGTGGTCCAGGAACAGGCCCTTGGCGGGATTGGAGAAGTCGTCGGCATAGAGCAGCTTGCCGGCGGCCGGCGCGGAAGGCTTGGCGGAGCCAGCATCCAAGGCCCCCAGGAGAGCCCGGCCGGCGAGCACCACGGCGACGACCACGACAACCACGAGGAAGGCCAGGGCCAAGGGGCGTTTGAGGCGCAGCTCCGGCCGCTCGGCGCGCTGCTCCAGCTTTCGCGAGTGCTCGTCCAGCTGGGCCTTGATGGGGCCAAGCTTCTCGTCGAGCAGCTCGCTTATTTGCTCGAGGGTGACGTCCGCCATCGTGCGTGGATGATACTCACGGTCGCTGCAGGCGCACCGAGTAGAGGTAGCGGTCGCCGCGGATGAGGCTGTGACGCACCTCGACCGGGTTTCCGTCAACGTACGATACGCGCTCCACAGAGAATGCGGGCGATCCCTTGGGCAGCGCCAACAGCCGGCCGCGGCGCGTATCGAGGACGACGGGGCGGATGCTCTCGTGGGCGGAGGTCATGTCCAGGCCATACAGGTCACGAAGGGCGTCGTAGACGGAGCCTGTCAAGTCCACGTGCTGAATGCCCGGCACCAGGGTTTCCGGCAGCCAGATGGTCTCGAGCACCATCGGCTCGCCGCCGGCGCTCCGCAGCCGAGTCAGCTCGACCAAGCGCACGTCCCCTGACGGCAGCTCGAGCTGGCTCGACAGGGCCTCGTCGGGCTGCATGGAACGCAGCGACAGCACTCGCGAGACCGGCGAAAGGCCCAAGCCGCTCATGCTGCGCCCGAAGGAATAGATGCCCTCCAGCGGCTGCTGGATCAGGGGCGCGGAGACGGCAAAGGTGCCACGCTTCTTGTGCCGGTCGATGAGCCCTTCCCGCCGAAGGACGTCGAGTGCCTGGCGGACGGTGTAGCGGCTCACACTGAAGCGCTCGGTGAGGCCAACCTCCGTAAGCCCCTGGCGGGCAGCATCGCCGGTTTGGCCTAATTCCCCCCGTAAGATCAGCTCGAGCTGGCGGTAGAGCGGGACCGAGCTGGATCGATCGACAGTCGTGCTGGGCACCGTTCCGTGCTTGATTGTCCGCTATCTCAGAGAGTGCGTGACGCACGCCGCCCGCGCGTCGCGGATATGCAGCCGGCGACACAGGCCAGCGCGGTCAGAAAGATCAACGAATGGCGGAAGCCTTCCAGCAGCGCGCCCGGAGGCAGAGCGATGGTGTTCTCGAACGAGCGGCCCACGCTGAGGGCAAGCACAGTCCCGGTGGCCGCGACGCCAAGGCTGGTGCCGAGACTGCGAGTCATGTTCAGGATGCCGCCGGCCACGCCCAGCCGCTTGAGCGGAGCGCTGCCCATGATGGCGCTGTTGTTGGCTGGCGTGAAGAAGCCCAGGCCTATGCCGAACAGCGCACAAGCCGCGACGATTGTGCCGGTGGACGGCGCGGCAACGAGAGTGAGCGCGAGCAACGAGACGGCCGCGAGCGCCATCCCTAGGACAGTCGGCAAACGTGCGCCGAGCCTGTCGGCGAGCAGCCCGCTCACCGGCGCCAGCGCGGCAATGGAGACGGGCACGACAGTGAGCAGCAAGCCGGTGCTGGCGGGATCGTGGCCGAGGGCGCGCTGCAGGAAGAACGGCAGCACGAACAGGGCTCCGAATAGGACCGCGTACGAGAACAGGCCGGACAGGATGCCGGCGCTGAATATCCTGCTCCGGAAGAGCTGGAAATCGAGCAGGGGAAACGTCGCTCGGCGTTCGATCCAAGCGAACCCCGCCAGAGCCAGCGCGCTGCCGGCGGTGGCCACGAACAAGCGCGGGCTGGTCCAGCCCCAGGTGTTGCCGAACGTCAGAGCCAACAGGGCTAGGGCGATGGCTGCCGTCAACGTGGTGGCGCCGAGCCAATCGAAGCGCTCCTTGGCGTCTCCCGGAACGTCTTCCCGCTTGGTGCACGGCAGCACGAACCAGGCGACGATGGCGCCAACGATGCCGAAAGGCACGCTGATGTAGAACACCCACTGCCAGCCGAAAGCAGCAATGAGCACGCCGCCGAGTGACGGACCGATGGACAGGCCGACGGCCTGCGCGGCGCCCTGGACGCCAATCGCCCGGCCAAGCTCGCGGCGGGGGACGGCCGCGGTGATGATGGCCACGCTGTTCGACTGCAGCATGGCCGCCCCCACCGCCTGAAAGACCCGAAAGACGATCAGCGACCCCAGGCTGGAAGCCAGCCCGCACAGCGCCGAGCCAGCGATGAACACGATGAAGCCGGCGTTGTACAGGAGCTTGCGGCCGGCCATGTCAGCCAGGCGGCCAAAGATGACCACCAGGCCGGCCAAGGTCAGCAGGTACGAGATCGCGACCCATTCGACGGCGGCGGTCGGCGCGTGGAACGCCTGCTCGAGGGTAGGCAGGACCAGCGTGGCAATGCTGGCATCGAGCTGGCCGAGAAAGGCGCCGATGCAGACCGTGCCCACCACCAGCCAGCGATATCCGGCCAGCCGAGCCAGCGAGGCCATGGGAGCCGGCTCGCGACTGAGACTCGTCCGGAGCGCCGTCGCCATTTGTCCAGACATCAGCCGCATGAACTGCCAAGATTCTAGCTTCCAAACTTGGGTGGTTCAGGCACCATCCGTCTGTAATGTCTGGACAAACCGTGGCAACCGCTGGAGCTTGGCGAAAATGACTATGATCGGCAGCAGACGATGACGCCTCCTGAAAATCGCAGGCCGAACGATCGCGGTGGCTGGCCGGGAGCCGGCTCAATTGACAGGTCGGAGCACGAGTCGACCTTCTGGGAACGCCGTGTCGACGCCATGCAGCAGCTGCTGGGCCGCAAGGGCATCGCGCTGACCGACGAGAACCGGGCTGCCCGCGAGCGAACAATCCCCATCGAGGACTACGAGCAGATGCGCTACTACGACCGCTGGCTCACCGGCATGCAAACGGTGCTGCTGAGCAAGGGCATCCTGGCCGAGGGTGAGCTGGAGCGCAAGGTTGCCGAGATCGAAGCGCGGGGGGCGTTCCACACGAATGGCCAAGTTTAGGCCGGGCGACAGGGTGCAAGTCCGCGTGGACAACCCGCCGCACCACTATCGCACCCCGGCTTACATCCAGGGCAAAACCGGTGTCGTCGACAAGCTGTGGGGCGAGTTCCGCAATCCCGAATCGCTGGGCCATGGCGGCGATGGCCTACCGAAGCAGCCGCTGTACGCGGTCACCTTCGAGCAGCCCGCGGTCTGGCACGGCTACAGCGGCGCGGCCCGAGACAAGGTAATCGTGGACATCTACGAGCACTGGCTGATCCCGACCTCAGAAGGAGCCTGAAACGTGGCAGCAACTGACGGGCACGACCATCTTCACGCCGGCGATAGCGGCGTGCTGACTGATTTCGAGAAGCGAGCCGACGCCATGTTCGAGCTGCTGACCGAGAAGGGCGTGTTCACGGCCGGCGAAGTGCGCCAGCAGATGGAGTTCATGGAATCCCGGACGCCTGCACTAGGGGCCAAGGTGGTGGCTAAAGCCTGGGCCGATCCAAGCTTCAAAGCCCGGCTGCTGACCGACGCCAGGGCGGCTCTCGAGGAGCTCGGCATCGGCTGGGACCGGAGCACGCGGCTGGTCGTAGTGGAAAACACGCCTCAGGTACACAACGCCCTCGTCTGCACGCTGTGCTCGTGCTACCCCCGCCCTCTGCTGGGCGTGCCGCCGAGCTGGTACAAGAGCCTGGCCTATCGCTCGCGGGTGGTCCTGGAGCCGCGATCGGTGCTGCGCGAGTTCGGGCTGGACCTAAGCGCTGACGTAGAGGTCCGTGTCCACGACAGCACGGCCGACATGCGCTACCTGGTTCTGCCGCTGCGCCCAGCCGGGACGGATCACATGACTGAGCAGGAGCTCGCCGAGCTGGTCACGCGCGACAGCATGATTGGCACTGCCCTGGCGGCGCCGTCGGCCGCGGCCGTCGGCTAGCGCCGCCTGCGCCGCCCGCGGCCGTGTTCGCCGACCTCACCGTTTCCGACTTCGCCGGCAGGCTGGCGTCGGACGAGCCGACGCCGGGCGGCGGCGCCGCGGCTGGCCTGACGGCCTCGCTGGCAGCGGCGCTGGTGGCGATGGTCAGCCGGCACACGATCGGGCGGCCGCGCTACGCGGCAGTGCAGGAGCGGGTGACGCGGACCGTGGCTGAGGCCGACGAGCTGCGCGCTGCTTGCCAGGCCCTCATGGATGCGGACGCAGTCGCTTTCCGGGTCGTTTCGGCTGCCTACAAGCTGCCGAAGGAGGATCCCGTCCGCGCGGAGCAGGTCCAGGCGGGCTTGCGGCAGGCCACCGAGGTGCCGCTGGAGCTGATGCGCATGTGCCGCCGCATCGCGACGCTGGCCGAGGACATCGGGCGCATCGGCAACCAGACGCTGGCGGGCGACGCGACCACCGCCGCCATCCTGGCTCGTGCGGCCGCGCAAGCCTCGGCCGTAAACGTGCGCTCCAACTGCGAGGCTCTCAAGGACCGCGCATATGCCGAGGCTTCGCTGGCGGAGATGGCCGCCCTGCTGGAGGAGTAGACCGGCTGCTTCGGCCGGCGGCGATGCCGGATACTGTGGCTGACATGCATTGGGTGGGCACCTGGGCTACGACGCCGGCGCCGGTCGAGGGCCTGGCGCTGAGCAACCAGACGCTGCGGATGATCGCGCGCATCAGCATCGGCGGCCGCGGCTTGCGGGTGCGGCTGTCAAACGCCTACGGCGGGCGCAAGCTGGACGTCGGCGCTGCGCACGTCGGTCTGCGCAGCCAAGGCGCGGGCATCGTCCCGGGCTCCGGCAGGTCGCTGACCTTCAACGGCTCGCCATCCGCCGCCGTTCCTGCCGGCGCGCTCATCGTGAGCGATCCCGTCGAGCTGGAGGTGCCGGCGCTTGCGGACCTGGCCGTGAGCTTCCATTTGCCTGGCGAGGTACCGGAGACCTTCATGGTCACCGGCCACGGCAACGCCCACCAGACCAGCTGCATCTCTCCACCGGGCGACTTCGCCGCCGCGGCCGAGATGCCCGTCAAGGAAACGACGGAGGCGTTCCTGTTCGTGAGCGGTGTGGAGGTGCTGGCAGCGCCGGAGACCGGCGGGATCGTGGCGTTCGGCGACTCCCTGACCGACGCCAACACCTCGACGCTCGACGCCAACAACCGTTGGCCCGACCAGCTCGCTCGGCGGTTGGCGGCGCGTGTTGGCGGGCGGCCGATGGCGGTCATGAACCAGGGCATCGGCGGTAACCGCATCCTGCACGACGGGCGCGGCGACAGCGGTGTGCGGCGCTTCGACCGCGACGTCCTGGCCCAGCCCGGCGCGACGCACGTCGTCGTGCTGCTGGGCATCAACGACATCCGCAACCGCGTCCAGCTGCCGGACGAGTTCGTCAGCGCCGAGGAGATGATCGCCGGCCTGCGGCAGCTCACCGTCCGAGCGCACGCCGGCGGTCTCAAAATCTTCGGCGGCACCCTGCTGACGTTCGAGAACGAGACCTTCAACCCCGGCTTCTACACCCCAGAGGGAGAAATCAAGCGCCAGGCCGTCAACAACTGGATCCGGGAGGGCGGCGCATTCGACGCCGTGATCGACTTCGAAGCGGCGCTGCGCGACCCGAGCCGCCCGACCCAGATGCTGCCCAAATGGGACGTGGGCGACCACCTGCACCCGAGCGACGCGGGCTTCCTGCACATGGGCGACGTCATCGACCTCTCGCTGTTCGATTAAGCTAACGCCACCTCGGTGGCGGGGTCGAACAGGTGTACCTTGTGGGCGTCGAAGATAACCGGCAGGTTGTCGCCCGGCTGGGCGTCGAGCGAGCTTTCCATCCTTGCGGTAAATGTCGTCGACTCGCCGACGGTGAGGTAGACGTAGGTCTCGGAGCCCATGTGCTCCACCACGTCCACCTTGACGTTGGTCGGCGTGTTGCCATTGGGCTGGGCCCGGCGGGCATCGTGGATGTCCTCGGGCCGCACGCCCAGCACCACTTCGCGGCCGCCGTGTGACGAGGCCTTGGCGGCGATGTCGGCCGGCAGCGCCAAGTCGATGCCGGCCGCTCGCACCTTCATGGCTCCATCGGACTGTTCGAGTGAGGCGGGGAAAAAGTTCATGGCCGGGCTGCCGATGAAGCCCG
>DAIUFO010000071.1:2746-3591 GCA_036844545.1 Chloroflexota bacterium | reverse complement strand
GCTGCGGTAGGACTCGGGCAGCTTCAGCTTCAGGCCGCTCGTCTGCACCCAGAGCTCCGAGCCGCCACTTTCAGCGGCCAACTGGCCCGGGAAGAAGTTCATGGCCGGGCTGCCGATGAAGCCCGCCACGAACATGTTGGCCGGCCGGGCGTAGACCTCAGCCGGAGTATCGAGCTGCTGCAGCACACCGTCGCGCAGGATGGCGATGCGGCTGCCCATGGTCATGGCCTCGACCTGGTCGTGCGTGACGTACACCACTGTCGTTTGCAGGCGGCGGTGCAGCTTGATGAGCTCGGCTCGAGTCTGGACGCGCAGCTTGGCATCCAGGTTGGAGAGGGGCTCGTCCATCAGGAACACGCGCGGCTCACGGACGATGGCCCGGCCGAGCGCCACGCGCTGCCGCTGGCCGCCGGAAAGCTGCTTGGGCTTGCGCTGCAAAAGCATCCCGATGCCTAAGATGTCGGCCGCCTCCTGCACCCGGCGTTGGATGTCCTGCTTGGGCGTGTGGCGCAGCTTGAGCCCGAAGGCGAGGTTGTCGTACACGCTCATATGGGGGTAGAGCGCGTAGTTCTGGAACACCATGGCGATGTCGCGGTCCTTGGGCGGCACGTCGTTGACCAGCCGGTCGCCGATGTAGATGTTGCCGTCGGTCATTTCTTCCAAACCGGCGATCATGCGCAGGATGGTCGACTTACCGCAGCCGGAGGGGCCGACCAGCACCAGGAACTCCTTGTCCCGAATCTCAATTGAGACGTCGCGCACCGCGACGACTTCGTTAAAACGCTTGAGTACGTGCTCGAGAGTTACAGACGCCATCGCGACGGCAGTATACAGCGGCTGGCGGC
>DAIUFO010000071.1:0-2736 GCA_036844545.1 Chloroflexota bacterium | reverse complement strand
CCGCCAGGCTGACCCGTCCGCCGGATTGCGGCGGACACCAGTAGTAGCCGCCGGTCACGGGCCGGGTGAAGCCGAACAGCCCGTCCACGACACCATCGTCCAATCCAACCATCCGCGCCAGCACGCGCTCGTAGCGGTCCAGCGACTCGCCGAAGGCCAGGAACATGAGCCCATGCTCGCCGCGCTCGCTCCAGGGCATGGAGCGCCGGACCATGAACGCTTCCGGGTCGAAGCTCTCTTGCGCCGAGCGCTGAATGTGGGCCGAGACCGGCGCGTCGGCGATCTCGTCGTTGCTTTCGAGGAAGCGACCAATGACCCGATCACGCTGCTTGTCCGACAGGGCCTGGAAGCGCGGCAGGTCATGGACCCAGCGCTGCACCGCGGCGAAGCTCGAGCCTTGCAGCGGCCCGCTGGCCACGATGGCGGCTTTCACCGCGGCGGCGCCCCGCGGGTTCTCGGTGCCGTCCTGGTAGCCGCTGAGGTCATGCCCGCCACGGTAGACGAAGGTGCCGACCTCGTCCACCCGCGTGAGGTCCGCTCCCAAGGCGGCCTCGATCTTTCGCGAGGTGTCGAAGCAGTCCGAGGCAGACTTCTCGCGCACGAACACCCACAACGCGTTCTGGGTGGAGGGCGTTGAAACGCCGAACCCGGCCAGAGCCGGGAAAGGCCGAAGCCCGTCGACAGTGGCGCCCAGCGCTCTCACCAGCGGCAAACCGAGGCCAATTACCGAGCTCGCCGGCGCCGTCCCGATCAGACGTCCAAGCGCGGCCCGAGGGTCGGAGCCCGAGCGCAGATCGAAGGTGAGATGCCGCCCCATTGGGTACACGCTTCGAGAATGCCGGCTTGCGGGTCCATCACAAACCAGCATACCGCCGCCGTTCCGGAACTCCAGCTACCAGCCTCCAGCACCGAATACCAGTATCCTGCCTCCATGGCACGCATCAGCGGGAGCAACCGCGCGGCACGTCCTCCAGCTTCTAATCTCCAGCCTCCCACTACCAGAATCAGCGGCAAGCGAGCGCTGCTGGAGCAGCTCCGGGCAGACGGCGTCCGGCACGTGTTCGGCAACCCCGGCACTACCGAGCAGGGCTTCATGGACCTGCTCCAGGATTATCCTGAGATCGAGTTCGTGCTGGCCCTGCACGAGGGGGTGGCGGTGGCCATGGCCGACGCTTACGCCCGGCTGACCCACAAGCCGGCGTTCGTCGAGGTCCACATCGCGCCGGGTCTGGGTAATGCCCTGGGCATGCTGCACAACGCTCGCATCGGCCACTCGCCGCTGGTGGTCTACGCCGGCCAGTCGGAGAGCCGGGCGCTGTTTCAAGAGCCGCACCTGAGCGGGCCGCTGGTGGACATGGCCCGGCCGATCTGCAAGTGGGCGGCGCAGATCGAACACGCCCGCGACGTGCCCCAGGCGCTGCGCCGCGCCTTCAAGATTGCCGACGAGCCGCCTCAGGGGCCGGTGTTCCTGGCCTTGCCCATGGATGTGCTGGACCATGAGGCCGACATGAGCATCGAGCCCACCAGCTTCACCCGCTGGCGCACCCGGCCCGACCCCGCCGCTATCGAGGAAGCCGTCGAGGTGCTGCTTCAGGCCAAGAGCCCGATGCTGATGGTGGGCGACGGCGTGGCTCTTGCCGGAGCGCAGGCGGAGGCAGTGGAAGTGGCCGAGCTGCTCGGGGCGGGCATGTTCGACTGCTACGCCTCCGAGTTCAATGCCCCGGCCAGCCATCCCCTGAATTTGGGCGCTGTCGACTTCCTGCGTCCGCACGCCCTACGAGCGCTGCTGCAAGACTGCGACGTGCTGCTGGCCGCCGGCGCGCCGCTGTTCCAGGTGGTGTTTCCCGATCCCGACGCGCCGGTCCTGGCGGCGCACACCAAGCTGGTCCAGATCGACGCCGATGCGTGGCAGATCGGCCGCAACTTCCCACCAACCGTGGGCATCCTGTCCGACCCCAAGGGTGCCCTAGGTGAGCTGGCGGCGCTCCTTCGCCGGCGCCGGAGCGAGGAGCAGGCGGGCGCCGCCGCCAAGCGTGCCGAAGCCCTGGCCGCGCGCACTCGGAGCGCCCGCGAGCGCTATTGGGCGGCCGCTAAGGAGCGCTGGGACGCCGAGCCCATCACGGCGGCGCGACTCATGGCCGAGATCAAGGACGCCCTGCCCGACAATGGCCTCATCTTCTCCGAGGCAGGTACTCACGCCGGCAACCTGTACCGGACCATCGAGCCGGACGCTCCCGACCTCCTGCTGCGCGCCCGCGGCGGCGGCATCGGTGGCGGCATGCCCGGAGCGCTCGGCGCCCAGCTGGCTCGCCCCGACCGCAAGGTGGTGGCGCCCTGCTCGGATGGCTCGTCGATGTACAGCATCACTGCGCTGTGGACGGCGGCGCACCACCGCATTCCCGTGACGTACGTGATGCTGAACAACGCCAGCTACCGCATCCTCAAGCTCAACATGCTCGACTACCTGGGCTCGGAGGCCAAAGACCGCCAGTTCGTGGCCATGGACCTGACCGACCCCGAGCTGCGCTTCGACCGCTTCGCCGAAGCCGTTGGCCTGCCGGCCTGGCGCGTCTCGCGGCCCGATGAGCTCGGGCCCGCATTGCGCGAGGCCATCGCCCATGGCCCGTCGCTGGTGGACGTGGCCATCGAAAGCCCGCTGCCGGCAATGTAGGGTGTTGCAGAATTGCCTCGTGAGCTCCAGGGCTCGGCTCAGCAACGATGAGATGGGCCAACGCG
>DAIUFO010000070.1:0-13694 GCA_036844545.1 Chloroflexota bacterium | reverse complement strand
ATCATTCGCCAGCAGATCGAGCATTTCGGTGAGCCGATCAGCGCGGTCAGCGTTGGCACGGTCGTCCAGGTGGGCGACGGTGTGGCCCGGGTCTACGGCCTCCAGGGCGTGATGTACAACGAGCTGGTCGAGTTCCCCAACGGCACGCTGGCCATGGCGCTCAACCTCGAAGAGGAAAGCGTTGGCTGCGTGCTGCTGGGCGAGGAGAGCGGCATCCAGGAAGGCGACCAGGTGCGCAGCACGGGCCGCATCGTCGAAGTGCCGGTGGGCGAGGCTATGCTGGGCCGGGTGGTCAACGCGCTGGGCCAGCCCATCGACGGGAAGGGCCCCGTGGCCACCACAAAGACGCGGCCGATCGAGCGTGTGGCGCCTTCGGTGGTCTACCGCAAGTCGGTGAACACGCCGGTGCAGACGGGCATCAAGGCCATCGACGCCATGATCCCCATCGGCCGCGGCCAGCGCGAGCTCATCATCGGCGACCGCCAAACCGGCAAGACGGCCATCGCCATCGACACCATCATTAACCAGAAGGGCCAAGACCTCATCTGCATTTACGTGGCTATCGGGCAGAAGAACGCCAAGATCGCCCAGATCATCGCGACGCTGGAAGAGTTTGGGGCTATGGACCACACCATCATTGTGTCGGCGCCTGCCGCCGATCCGGCCTCGTTGCAGTACATCGCTCCGTACTCCGGGTGCGCCATCGGCGAGGAGTTCATGGATGGCGGCAAAGAGGCGCTGATCATCTACGACGACCTGAGCAAGCACGCCTGGGCCTACCGCCAGATTTCGCTGCTGCTGCGCCGCCCGCCAGGCCGCGAAGCCTTCCCGGGCGACGTGTTCTACCTGCACTCGCGCCTGCTGGAGCGCGCCGCCAAGATGGACGACGCCTACGGCGGTGGCTCCCTCACCGCGCTGCCAATCATCGAGACGCAGTTGGGCGACGTGGCGGCCTATATACCGACCAACGTCATCTCCATCACCGACGGCCAGATATACCTCGAATCCGACCTGTTCAATGCCGGCCAGCGGCCCGCGCTGAACGTCGGCATCTCGGTGTCTCGCGTGGGCTCGGCGGCGCAGACGAAGGCCATGAAGGGCGTAGCCGGGCAGCTCAAGCTCGAGCTGTCCCAATACCGCGAGCTGGCGGCCTTCGCCCAATTCGGCTCCGACTTGGACCGCGCTACGCAACAGCGACTGGACCGTGGCCGGCGTATGACAGAGGTCCTGAAGCAGGGCCAGTACGTGCCGCTGTCGCTGGAGAAGGAGGTCATGATCATCTTCGCCGGGATCAGGGGCTACCTCGACGACGTCGATGCGGACAAGGTGGCAGCCTTCGAGCAAGCCTTCCACCGCTACATGGAAGCCAGCCACCCGGAGATCGGCAAGAAGATCGCCACCGAGAAGGCGCTTTCCCCAGAGACAGAGCAGCAGCTGCGCGCCGCCATCGACGAATTCAAGAGGTCGCAGACGTTCTAGGTGGCTTCCCTAAGAGATATCCGGCGCCGCATCCGCTCGGTCCGCAACGTCTCCCAGATCACCAAGGCTATGGAGACGGTGGCGGCCTCGCGGCTGCGCCGCGCGCAGGAACGCGTGGTTGCCAGCCGGCCCTACGTGCAATCCCTGGAGGAGGTACTGGCCGACCTCGCCGGCGCCACCACGGAAGGCGACGTCCCGCCGCTGCTGGTGGTCCGGCCGGTGCAAAACGCGGCCTTGGTGCTGGTCAGCCCCAACCGCGGCTTGGCCGGCCCGCTGCCGGGCAACGTCAATCGCCGCGCCGCGCAGTACATTCTGCACGAAGCTGAAGCGCCAGTGGGCATCGTAGCCGTCGGCAAAAAGGGCCGCGATTTCATGGCTCGGCGCGGCCAGCAGCTGCTGGCCGACTTCACCGGCATCAGCGACAGGCCGGCCATGGCCGACATCCTGCCGGTGGCGCAAACCGTCATCAGCGGCTACACCAGCGGCCAGTTCGACCGCGTCACCCTGATCTACACCCAGTTCGTGTCGATCGTCAGCCAGCAACCCGTTGTCAAGCAGCTCTTGCCCGTCGAGCCGCCGAAGGGCGAGCGGACCAAGCCGGCCGATTTCATCTATGAGCCAAGCCCCACGGCAGTTCTCAACGCGCTGCTGCCGCGTTATGTCGAGACACTGATCTATCACGCGCTGCTCGAATCTATGGCGAGCTTCTACGCCGCCCAGATGGTGGCCATGCGCAACGCTACCGACAATGCTCACGATGTCATCGACGACTTGACGCTCACTTACAACAAGGTCCGCCAGGCCGTCATTACCAGAGAAGTGGCCGAGATCGCATCTGGCGCCGAAGCCATGGCGAAAGGCTAGGAGAGGGACATGCCAGCAGAGGGAAAAGTCGTGCAGGTGATCGGCGCGGTGGTGGACGTAGAGTTCCCGCCCGAGCAGCTGCCTGAGATCTACAACGCTGTTATCATCCACGCCGATCCAAAAGTCGCGGCCGCCAGCGCGAGCTCGGATGGCCACGCGTCGAGCGAAGGACAGGCCATCACACTCGAGGTCCAGCAGCAGCTGGGCAACAACTGGGTGCGCTGCGTGGCCATGTCGGCGACAGATGGCGTGCGCCGCGGCGCCATCGCCACGAATACCGGCCAACCGATCACCGTTCCCGTCGGCAAGGGCACGCTGGGCCGCATCTTCAACGTCCTCGGCCAGCCTATCGACGAGAAGGGCCCGGTCGATACCGAGAAGACCTACCCCATACACCGCCAGGCCCCGTCCCTGGAGGACCAGGAGACGCAGCCGCGCCTGTTCGAGACGGGCATCAAGGTCATCGACCTCATCGCCCCCATCCTGCGCGGCGGCAAAGTCGGCGCTTTCGGAGGAGCCGGCGTGGGCAAGACGGTCATCATCCAGGAGCTCATCCGCAACATCGCCGCGGAGCACGGCGGCTACTCGGTGTTCGCCGGCGTAGGCGAGCGGACCCGCGAGGGCAACGACCTGTACCACGAGATGACCGAATCCGGCGTCATCGACCGCACGGCCATGGTCTTCGGCCAGATGAACGAGCCGCCTGGCGCCCGCCTGCGCGTTGGCCTGACGGGCGTGACCATGGCGGAGTACTTCCGCGACGAGGAGGGCCAGGACGTGCTCCTCTTCATCGACAACATCTTCCGCTTCGTTCAAGCCGGCTCCGAAGTGTCGGCGCTCCTGGGCCGCATGCCTTCGGCGGTGGGCTACCAGCCCACCCTGGCAGCCGAGATGGGCGCCCTCCAGGAGCGCATCACCTCCACCAAGAAGGGCTCAATCACGTCGATGCAGGCGGTCTACATCCCCGCCGACGACTACTCTGACCCGGCTCCCGTGGCGGCCTTCACGCACCTGGACTCGACCATCGCGCTGGAGCGGGCGCTGACCGACCAAGGCCTCTACCCGGCGGTAGACCCGCTGGCCTCCAACTCAACCATCCTCGATGCCCGCGTGGTGGGCGAGGAGCACTACAATGTTGCCCGAGGCGTCCAGCGCGTGCTGCAGGAGTACAGAAACCTGCAGGACATCATCAGCATCCTCGGAGTCGAAGAGCTGAGCGAGGATCAGAAGCTGACCGTCGCCCGCGCCCGCAAGATCCAGCGGTTCCTGACGCAACCATTCCACGTCGCCGAACAGTTCACTGGACTAGGCGGCAAGTTCGTCCCCATCAAGGAGACGGTGCGCGGCTTCCGCGAGATCCTCGACGGCAAGCACGACGACCTCAACGAGCAGGACTTCTACATGGTCGGCGTCATCGAGGAAGCCCGCCAGAAGCACGAGCAATCTCTCCAGGCCGCGGCGTGATAGGGCAAAGGGCAAAGGGCAAAGGGCAAAGGGCGGTGGGGCACTATGCACTATGCCCTATAGGCTTTGCCCTCTCGCGCGGAGCGTCGTAGATGCCGCTCCAGGTCGAGATCGTCACCGCTGAGCGCAAGGTGCTGGAGGAGATGGCCGACATGGTGGTCGCCCCCGGCGCGGAGGGCGTGCTGGGAATCCTGCCGCGCCACGCGCCCATGATTGCCTTGCTGAAGGCCGGCGAGCTGCGACTGAAGCGCGGCGCTGACGAGATGGCCGTGGCCGTGACTGGCGGGGGGATGGAGGTCGAGCAAACACGCGTGATCGTGCTGGCCGATGCCGCTGAGCGAGCCGAGGAAATCGACGAAGCCCGAGCCCGCGAGGCAGTGGAGCGCGCCCGCCAGCGCATGTCGGACCTGAAAGACAAGGCCGACCAGCTTCAGCTCCAAGCCGCCCTCGAACGCGCAAGCGTCCGTCTGCGGGTGGCCGAACGGCGCCGCCGGCGGCCTACGGAAGCTCCGCCGGCTTAAGGGGATCCCATGGCCTCCATTCGCGTCCACGGAGGGACCAGGCTGAGTGGAGACGTGACCGTAAGCGGCTCCAAGAACGCGGCGCTGCCAATCATGGCCGCCGCCCTGCTGACGAACGAACCCCTCATTCTCGAGAACGTGCCGGACATCGAGGATGTGCGCACCATGTCCGAGGTGCTGCGCGGGCTTGGCGCCGTGGTGGAGGTCGACCACAATTTCCAGCCGCCGCGCATGCTCATCCAGGCCGCGGAAATCACCAGCTCGGCTGCGCCCGCCGAGCATGTCCGTAAGCTGCGGGCGTCCTTCACGGTGATGGGGCCGCTGCTGGCCCGCACCGGCGAGGCTCGCTCCCCAGAGCCCGGTGGCGACGTGCTGGGCTACCGGCCAATCGACATGCACATCAAGGGCTTCCAGGCGCTGGGGGCGGAGATCACGCAGGACGGCCCGACCTACTGCTGCACCGCCAGCAAGCTGGTGGGCACCAAGATCTTCCTCGATTACCCCAGCGTCACCGGCACGGAGAACGTCCTGATGGCGGCGGTGCTGGCCGAAGGCCACACCACCATCAAGAACGCCGCGCCCGAGCCGGAGGTTATCGACCTGATCGACTGCCTGAACTTCATGGGCGCCAAGATCCAGCGCGTGGGCGTAAGCCAGCTCGAGATCGAGGGCGTGCAGCGCCTGCACGGCTGCCGCTACCGCGTCATTCCCGATCGCATCGAGGCCGGCACACTAGCCATCGCCGTGGCCGCCACTGGGGGCGAAGCAGTGTTGGAACGGGTGGTGTGCGATCACCTGGAGGCCGTGTCGGAGAAGCTGACTGAGGTGGGCATCGATGTGACACAGCGCTGGGACAGCATGCTCGTGCGGGGGACGGGCAAATGCCTGCGAACCGTGCTGACGACCTTTCCGTATCCCGGTTTCCCGACGGACTTGCAAGCGCCGTTTGGCGCGCTGCTCACACAGGCCGAAGGCGAAAGTCTGATCCACGAAATCCTCTACAACGACCGGCTGCTGTACCTGAACGAGCTGGCCAAAATGGGTGCGCACTGCAAGATCGAAGGGCAGTTCGCGAGGGTGTACGGTCCGTCCCACCTGCACGGAGCCACTGTCGAGGCGCTGGACATTCGCTCGGGCGCGGCCCTCATCATCGCGGCGCTGGTGGCCTCCGGCGAGACGATCATCACCGAAAGGCAGCACATCGAACGCGGCTACAGCGATATCGTAGCCAAGCTGTCACAATTAGGCGCGACGATTTCGGATCAGTAGGTTTCGCCAAGGTTTTGTTCGAGAAGCAAATCGGCATCGACTTGGGCACGGCCAACGTGCTCGTCTACATGAAGGGCAAGGGCATCGTTCTGAACGAGCCCTCTGTGGTGGCCATCTCCGTCACCGAGAACCGCATTGTGGCCGTGGGCAATGAGGCGCGCATGATGCTGGGCCGCACACCTGGCAACATCAACGTCACCCGGCCGATGCGAGACGGCGTGATCGCCGATTACGTCATCACGGAGGCCATGCTGCGCTACTTCATTGGCAAGGTGTGCGGGCCGTTCCGGCTGGTGAAGCCCGAGGTCATGATCTGCATTCCTTCGGGCGTGACCAACGTCGAGGGCCGGGCGGTGCATGACGCTGCCATCGCCGCCGGCGCCCGCGCCGCCTACCTGATCCCGGAACCGTTGGCCGCCGCTTTAGGCGCGAACGTGCCGATCTCGGCGGCCAGCGGCAACCTCATCATCGACATCGGCGGCGGTACCACCGAGGTGGCGGTCATCTCGCTGAACGGCATCGTCACCTCGCATTCGGTGCGCGTCGGCGGCAATCGCTTCGACGACGTCATCTCGGCCTACATCAAGCGCCGCTACAACCTGATGATCGGCGAGCGCACGGCCGAGGAGATCAAAATTGGCATCGGCAGCGCCACCCGGCTGGAAGACGAGCTGGAGATGGAGGTCCGCGGCCGCGACCAACTGCTGGGGCTGCCGCGTACCGTCACGGTCCGCACCAACGAGATCGTGGACGCCATCGCCGACCCGATCTCTGCCGTCACCGAAGCCGTCAAGACAGTGCTGGAGCAAACGCCTCCGGAGCTGTCTTCGGACGTGATGGACAAGGGCATGGTCATGACCGGCGGGGGCTCCATGCTGCGCAACATCGATAAGCTGCTCACGTCCGTGACCGGCGTGCCCTGCCACGTAGCGGAGCATCCGCTCAGTTGCGTCGCGATCGGCACCGGCCGGGCGATGGAGAACTTCGACATCATGCGCGACAGCCTGCTGGGGATCTAGGCCAGCGCTCGTCGCGCTTCGGCATTGCCGGGGTCCAGACTCAAGACCACACGGTATTCCTGCTTGGCTTGGTCGATCGAGCCGATGTGCAGGTACAGCCGCGCCAGGGCGAGGCGGAAGTCCTCCTGATTGGGGATAGCCTGCACCGCCTCCCTAAGCTGCGACAGGGCTGGCACGGGCTCGCCCTCTTCCAGCCGCAGCTGGGCCAGATCGTAATGGCCAATTGGATCGGCCACTCGCCGGAACTCGGCGCCGGCCTGCGCGTACAGCCCCAGCGCCTGGTAGGCCCGGCCCAGTGTATCGGGCGCGCTGTTCGTGCGCGCCTGCGCCGCGACTTTCGGCAGCGATTCCGGGGCTGGGTTTTGCTGGCCAGCGTCCCGGAGCATGTCCGCTATGGCTCGGGAAAGCGAGTCATCCTCGGAGCTGTTGGCGATAGCCTCGCGCAGCCGCTGCGTCGCGGTTTGGAGGTTGCCGTCCAGCCAGTAGTCCATAAGGCCCAGGAGCAGCTTGGCGTAACCGGAGTGCCCCCCGCTCTGAAGGACTGCTCGGGCCGCGGCGAACCTCGCCTGCGACAAGTCGAGCTCGGCGAGTTGCTCATGCGCCTCCGCTTCATCGGGGTTGACCTCGATGGCCGTGACGAGGAGTTGCTCGCGCTCGTCCGCATCCGCCGTTGCCAGTGCTTGGCGCACGAGGTATGGCGCTGCTCCGGCGGCGCGCCATTCCGGAGGGGCTGCCTCGGGCGGCAGCGCCTGCGCCAGCTCCACATGAACCAACTGGCCGGGTGCGCCATCCTGGATGGCGGCGCGAAGCCAATAGGCGGGCCCAAGCAGCCCCAGCCCGCGTTCCGCCACCCAATTCTGGGGCTGCAGGGCCAGGGCCCGCTCGAATGATGCCCGTGCGGCGCCAGCGTCGCCGTCGCGAATGCGCTCGACTGAGCCGACGTTGGACCAGAGCGCCGGCAGCAGCCAGGGGGTGGCGAGCAGCAGCAGGCCGGAAGCGACCATCGAGCCTGCCAGCGCTTCGCGGCGGCTCCAACTCCAGGTTACAGGCGGCGATGCTCCCAGCAGCAGACCTAGAGGCAGGAACATGACGAAGTACGTACGCGGGTCTCCGGCGAAGTAGGAGTCCACCTGGGCGTGGAGGAACACAGCCGCCCAGGAGATGGCGGCGCCGGCGCCTGCAGTGCGCTGGAGCGGGCCGGCCGCGGGGTCGCGCACGAGCCGCACCATCGCGGCCACAGCCGCCGCGGCCAGCAGCAGCATGCCGGCGCAGCCCAGCGGGCCGGCATCCAGGTAGGTTTGGAGGAACAGGTTGTGGGCATGCGGGTGGACGTTGCGGTAGGCGGGCAGGATGTACAGCGGGTAGACGCGCTGGAACATACCCAGCCCGATGCCGGTCAGGGGCATGTCGGCGATCATCAGCAGCGCGCTTTGCCAGATGGCCAGCCGCTCCGCGCTGCTGCCGCCGGTGGGCAGCCAGCTAAGGGTCACGGGCAGTGCCACCAGGCCGCTCGCCAGCAGCGCCAGCGCCACACCGGGCGCCGCCAGCCCCAGCCACCGCCACCGGCCTCGCAGGTACAGGGCGAATAGTCCCGAGGCGAGCCCGAGGCTCAGGATGGCAGCGCGCGACTCGGTGACGAGCAACTCCAGCAGCAGGCCAACGGTCGCCGTCACGGCGACAAGCCGCCAGCGCGGCTCCATAGCCAGTGCAATCCCAAACGGGATCACCAGGATCAAGAGGGCAGCCAGGCCGTTCTGGCTGAACGCCAGATCGCTGAACCGAGGCACGTGGGCGAACAGCGCGTAGATGGGGCGGTTGAGGGCGTCCAGCTTCCAGGATGCGCGGTCAACCAGGATGTTGCCGGCGACCGATGCCGCCAGGCCGGCGGCGATCAGCAGCCAGGCCAGGCCAAGCTGGCGCGCCGGCCGCAAGCGGCCGACTCCCAGCACGATCGCCACGGCCAAGGCCATCACAGCCAGCTTCTGCAAGCCGACGATCCGATCCTGCGACGGCCAGAGGCCGACTGTCCCGCCAGCCAATAGCAGCACACAACCAACCAACCCAGCACTCCCACCGATCCCCCTCGCCCGCCGCCGCGGGCGAGGGGACAGGTGGATCAGAGGTTGTAGACCTTGGCGGCGGTGGAGCCGAAGTAGGGCTCGCTGGTGTCCAGGCCGGCGGCGCGGGCGTGGGACAGGGCACGGTCTTGGGCCACGAGGGGGAAATCGCTGCCGAACATAGACCGCTCCGGGCCAGCAGCCTCCAGCGCGGCGCTGTAGACCCGAGAGTCGTACAGGAACTCGGTCGCCGCGGAGTCAAAGTACAGGTTGGGAAGCGAGGGGCCAAGCTCGGGCATGAGGTAGTAGAAGGGCAGGCCGCCGCCCCAGTGCGCAGCCACGAGCTTCAGCTCCGGATGAGCCAGCGCGAAGCGATAGACCTTGTCCGGCGTGTTCTGGCCTTTGCCGGGGTAGGTGTGACCGACGGGCTCGCTGCAGTGCAGCATGAGCACCGCCGCGGCCTCGACCAGCGCCTCCACCAGCGGTCCCCAGCGGTCGTCCACATCAAGCTCGGCCCCCTGCGCGTCGACGTTCATCTCGCCCAGGCCGGCAAAGCCGGCGTCGAGGCAGCGTTTGAGCTCGTCGACGGCGCGCTTGCCGGCCCCCGGTTGCACCGTGCACAGCAGCGCCAGACGCTCATCGCCGGCGAGCTGGCGATGGTAGGCGTTGTGCTCCTCGCAGAGGCGCTGATCGCGCCAGGGGAAGGCCGCCACCACGCTGCGATCGACGCCAGCCTGGTCCATGCTGCGCAGCAGGTCTTCGACGCCCGCGAGACGTGCCCGGGCCGGCTGGTACAGCTGGCGGAACCAGGCATCCCGCTCCACATAGGCCGCGCGGTCAGCCACGACCGCCGGCGGGAACAGGTGAACGTGGGCGTCGACGATCACTGCCGCCAAGTATCCGTTGTGCCGCGAAGCCGCGCGGCGTAGACTATCAGCACATTCAGCAAGGAGGATCGCCCATGGCCATTGCGACTGTTCCCGATGCTCGCCTGCAAGCGTTCTACGAGCGCGTTGACAAGGAGTGCCTGCACCCGTTGTGGCTCAACGAGAACCTGGACGCGCCCAGCCGCGACGTTCGGCCCTGGATGTGGCCATGGCGCATCCTGCGCTCCAGCATGCTGGAAGCCTGCGAAGTCATGCCGCTGGGCGGCGACGACGGCGCCGAGCGGCGTGTGCTGTCCATGAGGAACCCGAGCTTGCGCGGCCCTGGGCCGATGCGTACGCTGACCGCGGCCTGCCAGCTGGTCAAGCCCGGCGAGGAGGCCCCCAGCCATCGCCACACAATGGCGGCGCTGCGCTTCATCATCGAGGGCGAGGGCGGTTGGACGGTCGTCCAGGGCGAGCCGCTGAGCATGGAACCGGGCGACTTCCTGCTCACGCCGTCGTGGACCTGGCACGGCCACATGCACGAAGGCACACAGAACATGCTGTGGCTGGACGTGCTGGACGTGCCGCTGGTGCGCAGCCTGGACCTGCAGTTCTACGAGGAATACTCACAGCCGCGCAGCCTGCAACAGCCGGAGCAACCACGTGACGATTCCCTGCGGCGCTACGGCACCGGCTCCCTGCTGCCGACCTGGATGCCACGCGCTCCAAAGCCGTATTCGCCGCTGTTCAGCTACAAGTTCGGCCCGACGCGGGAGGCGCTGTACCGGTTGACCGACACCGACCCGAGCCCCTACGAAGGCTACGCCCTCACGTTCGTGAACCCGTTTACGGGCGGACCGGTGATGCCGACCATCGGCGCGTCGATGCACCTGTTGACCTCCGGCCAGCGCACCAAGGCGCATCGGGACACGGCCAACCGCATCTTCCACGTGGCCGAGGGTCGCGGCTCCAGCATCCTGGACGGGCAGCGATTCGAATGGGAGCGCGGCGACACCTTTTGCGTGCCGACATGGTGCTGGCAGGAGCACGCCGCTGCCTCCGAGGACGCACTCCTGTTCGAGGCCAACGACCTGCCGGTCCTGGAGTCGCTGGCGCTGTACTACAACGTGACCTCCGAAGACAACGATGGCCACCAGCAAGTGACCAGCACGTTCGCCGGCACCCTGCCAGCCAGCAACGGCGCCGGGAACGGGCACTAGCGGCGCAGCCGGGGCTCCCTCACCCTAGCCCTCTCCCGTTGCGACGGGCGAGGGGACTGATGCCAGCCGGTAAGCGATGTCTTCGCGCCAGCTGGCGGTGAGGGACGGCAGATCGGCCATGGTTCGCCATTGTTCGGGCGTGCCCTGGCCCAGGATGCGCGCTTGGTGGATGGCCAGCACGCTGATGCCCGCGGGGTCGGGCTCGGCGATCTCGATGGGACCGTGCACGGGCACGCGGCCGGGGCGCAGCACGCGAAAATACCAGCCGGTGCGACCGGCGGCCACCAGCTTCTTGGGCAGATCGTTCCGGCCGCGGTAGGTCGCCAGCTTGTAGCAGGGCTGGCGCGGCTGGCTGACCTGGAGCAGGGCCTCGCCCCAGGCCCAGACGTCGCCAATGCACACGTCGCCTTCCAGGACGCCGGCGGTGGTCAGGTTCTCACCGAAGGAGGCCGGGCCGAGGTCCTGGCCAAGCTCCAGCGCCCATTCCCGAATGTGCTCGCTGGCGTAGGCGTAGACGGCCTTGTCCGGCCCGCCATGGACGTTCAGGTCGGCCTGGCGGTCGCCTTCGAGGTTCAGGCTGTCGAGGTACAAGCTCTCGACGGTGACGGGCCGCTTGCCGATAGAGCTGGTGACGGGCCGGCCACGATAGGAGCCGATGACGCCGGGCTGGCCAACGTTGACGGAAACGAGGGCTACTTGCTGCACCAGGGTAAGGCTAACGCGGGGTAACCCTCACCTAGCCTCGCCCATTGCGATGGGAGAGGAACTGCTGAGGTCCGCCGGAGGCGATGGAGCGGGCGCTCGGGAGGGCGCGACTTCGGCGCGATGGAGGGCCTTGTTGCGGGCCACCGGCGCCAGCACCACCAACAGCAGAGCGGCGGCGGCGCCGACGGCCAGCGGCGGGCCCCAGACCTCGGCGGCAATGCCCACCGGCAGCGAGCCCAAGCGCCACATGCCCCAGGTGCTGGCCATGAACAGGCTCATGGTCCGGCCCCGCAGGCGCTCTTCCACGTTCTCCTGGATCAGCGTGTTGATGAGAGTGTTCGTGGCCGTTGAGCAGCCGCCGATGACAAACAGCAGCACCAGCGCCAGAGGAAAGCTGCGCGTCGCGCAGAAGCCGATGAGCGCGGCCCCCATGGCCGCCGCCAAGACGATGAACGAGCGCACCAGCGACACGCGGCGAAGTGCCGTGAGCGCGATGCCCGCGGCGATGGTCCCCAGGGCGGGCACGGCGAGCATCCAGCCGAGGCCCCGTGGCCCCACCTGGAACACGTCTCGGGCGAACGCCGGCATGAGCTGCGAGTACGGCCGCGACAGCAAGGTGACGACGGCGATGCTGATCAGCAGCACGCGCACCCGCTCGCTCCGCCAGCCATGGGCCAGGCCCTCGCGTACGTCGCTCCAGCCGGAGCTGCCGGCGCGCCGGAGCGAGAGCGCCGGGACGCGGACCAGCAGGATGGCCACGAGGCTCACAAAGTCGCTGGCGACGTTGATGTTGAAGCTGCCCGGCAGCCCCCACACAGCCAGGATGATGCCGGCCACTGCTGGTCCAACCACCGCCGCGCCCTGCCACACAATGGAGTTGAGGGCCATGGCCGAGAGCAGCGCTTCCTTCGGCACCAGGCTGGGAACGAACGCCTGGCGAGCCGGCGTGCTGAGGCCGTTGAAGGTGGCCGTGACCAGCGAATAGGCGAACACGTGCTCCACCCGGACCTGGCCGGTTATCACCAACCAGGCCAGCGCGGCATCAGGAACAATCTGCACCACATAGGCCCAGACGGTGAGCTTGTAGCGGTCGAACCTATCGGCCACCACGCCGCCGACCAGAGAAAACACCAGGATGGGCACTGCCTGAAAGGCGGCGTTGAATCCCAGGTACGCTGGCGAGTCCGTAATCTGCAGCACCAGCCAGCCGGTGGCTACCTGCTGCATCCAGGTGCCGATGTTGGTGGTTACCTGGCTGGTCCAGTACCAGGTGTAGTTCGGATAGCGGAAGGCCGCTAAGCCAGAAGAGCGGCTCTGCATGGACTCGGAATACAATAGCCTAACCTCACGTTAAGGGGGAAGATCTACTTGGACTCACCTCCTTTCCGAGTTCAATCTACTTAGGCTTCGGGCAGCTTAGGCCCTGAAATTATGAGTTGAGTGAAGGAAGCTCGCTGCCGGGCTAAACGAGTTCAGGTCGTTGCTTCGATCCCTCACCAAGGGGGTAGCAACAGCTGCCCTCAAGCTCTTGATGGATCGAACACCAGAGGCAATAGTACGAGACCTTGTCGCAAAAGAAGCAGGTGATGGGTCCCCAGACGTCGCCCTGGTGAGGAGGCGAGGCTGCGCAGACAACGGTCGCGCCGGCGGGCGCCTCAGACTTGATGTCGAGGGTGTCCATCAGCCGGTGCCCTTCAGCGCGATTGACCCCAGAGCGCCCGGCGCCTCGGAGTCCTCGTTCGACCAAAGCAGGGTCAGGGTGAGGGTCGGGACCGCTTTGGCGACGGTCTCGAGCCAGGCCAGCGGCGGGGACCAGGCCGTCATGAACGTGTAGGTCAGCTGGTAGGGGGAGCCGGACAGCTCGACGTCCTCGTTCAGGTCCCACTTGGTCCCCCAGTTCTTGCGCCTCCAGCCGTACCAGCTCGTGTCCTCGGCCATGTCCACCTCCTCGACCTTCTCGGACCGGTTGACCCAGGGCGGCATGGGGACCATGGCGTTGAACGAAAGCGGACCCTCCGCACCCTTGTTCTGCTCGGCGAACGTCTCGACTTCTGCCGAGTCGGCCCCCTGGACGACGAGCGTGTTCCAGCACCAGTTAGGCATCAAAACCTCTCCCCTGGACGGTAGTGGCTCTCGACCCACGGCAGCCTGTGCCGCATGACCTCGCGGTGGCGGCTGAGGAGCGCGCTAAGAACGTCCGCCGGCAGATCGACCTGCTCTCCACCGC
>DAIUFO010000069.1:0-13713 GCA_036844545.1 Chloroflexota bacterium | reverse complement strand
TGGATTCGGGAACATCCTGCCTAACATTCGTTGTAGTACTAGGCTGCCGGGGCGCGGAGGCTGATGTGCGAGCCGCCGGCATCGTCGGCGTCCACAGGCTCCTTGAGATCGGCTAGCGCCTTCTCCCAGGCAGACACCTCGGCCGCCGGGACCACCAGGCCGTTGGGCGCCAGCAGTGCCAGCAGCTGTGCAGCCTCCGGCTTGATTGCGGCGCCGACCTTAATCAGCAGGGGCTTGTGAATGAGCTCGCGGTCGACGCGGGCCTCCATGAGGCGCTTGACAGTGAAGCCTTGCACGTCTTCGGGCGAATCCACCTGCACCGCTTTCGCCGGCAGGAAGTTGAGCATCTTCAGCATGGTGTCGCTGAAGCTCTCTTTGACTTCCAGCACCACGGCGGCATTCTCCAACAGGAACACTGTGGCCGGCACGTCGCCGGCCTCGACCTTCACGTAGTCGATCCCGGCGCCATCCAAGGTGCCAAAGTCATAGTCCGGCGCCACCTGGCCTGGAAAGCTCACGCCCACCGGCACATCTACCGCCGCCACCAATGCCTTCAATTGGTCCAGTGCCTTGGCGCCATGCTCAGCCGCCACCTCGATCGCCGCGGCGCCAGCCTCGATGGCTTTCTTGGCAGCCTCCGGGTCGGCTCCCGGCAGCGCCGCGACGAGGATGAGCCGCCCGCGGGAGCCCTCCGACCGAACGCCGAAACCCGCGCTCGGGCGCCCGCTCGCGCGGCCGACGTTGCGCAGCAGTTTGACGAGCTGACTCATGAAGTGACTGTATCGAGCTCCGGACGCGCCAGCTCCTGGAGCTGGGCATCGACACGATCGATGCGCTGCTGGATGCCCGTGCGCATCTCCTTGAGGCGCTGCCGCTTTTCGGTGACAATGCGCATTTGGCGCAGCGCCACCTCCTTCAGTTGGACGAGCCGTGCCCGGCGCTGCTCGAAGTCGCCGGTGGTGTGCAGCTCGGACTTAATCTGGCTGCGCACGTCCTCGAAGGCCACCATGTCTTTGATCTCAGCCAAGCTGAAGCCGAGCACGTCGCGCAGGTTCTTGATGTACTCGATGCGGTCCACGTCCTCGGCCGAATACAGGCGAAACCCGCCTTCCATGCGGCTGGCCGGCTTGAGCAAACCAAGCTCTTCGTAATACCGCAACGTGCGCTGCGTCAGACTAGTAAGGCTGGCTGCTTCTCCAATCTGGAGATAGCCGCTCCCTCGATCCACAGGCAGAGTATAACGGCGCTCTTGACGTGAACGTGAGGGTCCTATCCGGGCTTTTTTTAATGTACGGTCGAGGCTGCCGAAAGTTTCCAGCCGTTTTTGTACTGGCCGCCGGACTTTACCGGGGCCTTGCATTCAGGCTTGCAAAGCCCCTTGACTCGATCTCCCGGCCTCATATACTGCGCCTTATCCGGCCGGGAGACGGGTGCTCAGTGTGTGGAGCGAACCGGGCCGGGTGAACCGACTTGTTGATTATCGGCCGCTGGCCGTAGGCGGGAGCTTTGTCTCTGGCGTACGGCTTCGCGGATGCAGGAGAGCCATGCCCGCGGACGAGTCCCAAGTGGCGGACGCCATCGAGCTGCAACCCTTCTACCACCACGTCAAGAACACCATCGTCCGTCCCAAGCGGATAGTCGTTGGCACTCGTTACTTCTGGGAGAAATGGGCGCCGCGTTTGGGACCGACGCTGAGCGTGCTGGTGGTCCGCCTGCGGATGCACTGCTACTACAACCAGGCCACGCAGGAGCGCCGCGATTGGTGCTTTCCTACCCAGCAGACCCTGGCTGAGGAAGTTGGCGTGTCCCGCTGGACGGTCATGCGTGAGCTGAAGAAGCCGGAAGCTCGTCGCTTCGTGCGCGTCCAATACCGGTCACGCTACGACGACGCCCGCCGGCAGACGGTCCGCATCTCCAGCCTGTACCACGTGGCCATGGACGATCCTCTCGTCGAGGAAGACCACGGCCGGGCCGCCGCGCTCCTAGCGGCCGGCCATTTGTTGGATGAGGCACAGGGGCGCAACGACACATATTGCGGGCTTACGGATCCCGGCCGCGAGGTCGTCGAACGGCCCGTAACCGGTAAACAGGCAAAGGCGTTAGTTACCGATCTCCGTCACCGGTCGGTGCAAACTGCCACGGGTCCTGCAGCGAGCAAATTGCCACCGGAACCAGAACTTGAAGAAATTCCTAACGATGCTGATGCTGTCGCGCACGAGCTGATTCAGGAACAGGTAACGACAGGGGCAGCCTATCGCTTGGCGCGCCAGTATCCCGCGGAGCACATCCGCGCCAAGATGGCCTTGGTCCGCCAACTCAAGGACCAGCAACAGGAGCTGCGGAATGTGCCGGGCTTCCTGCGGCGAGCCATTGAGGACGATTACCAAGCCCCGCTCGCGGCAACGGGTACCGAAGGCAATAGCTGCGCCCCGCTGCTGGAGCTGCGCCCCCGGCGCTCGGAGACACCTCCCGCGAGGTCACTGCCGCGCCTGGTCAGCGCGGAATCCCTGTCCGGCCGCACGACCCGCGGTGACGTCTGGCAGCTGGCGAAAGGTGCGCTCGCGGCCGAGATGCGTCCCGCGGCCTTCGCCCAATGGCTGGAGCCAAGCAATTTGCTCCATTACCAGCTTGGCCAAGCCTGCATCGTAGTGCCCGATGCCCGTATCCAGCGCTATATCGAACAACGTCTACGGCCCGCGGTCGAAGCGGCGCTCAGTGTTGCCTGCGGTGGTCCAACCAACCTACAAGTCGTCGTCGAAGAAGGAGAACCCCCCAATGCCTGAAAGTGGAGGAGCAAGTCTGTTGGAAACAGGAGTGATTGACCCGGTGAGTGGTGTGCTGTCTCGAGAGACCATCTGGCAGCTCATCCAGGAGCAGCAGCTGGTCAGTGGTTTGCTCGAACCCGACAAGCAGCTTCAGCCGGCCGGGCTGGACGTCACGTTAGGTGCAATCTTCGAGCTGACGGAGTCCGGCCGCCTGGGCACCGAGGAGCGCCATATTCCGGATCGCGTACCGTTAGCCTTCGACTTCTGGGGCTGGATGCGCCTCGCGCCCGGCTCATACATGATCCAGCTCAACGAGGCGGTTCGCCTGCCGCTGGACGTCATGGCCCTTGGCCGTCCGCGGTCAACGCTGCTCCGCTGTGGCGCTTCGCTGCACACGGCGGTGTGGGATCCCGGCTATGCCGGTAAGAGCGAGTGCTTGCTGACGGTTCACAATCCGGCCGGCATCGAGCTCCAGAAGGATGCGCGCCTCATGCAGTTGGTGTTCTTCCGGCTGGAGCAGCCAGCCGAGACTGGCTACGCTGGTCGCTATCAGGGCGAGAATCTGTAACGGACGCTGGCTGGGTCAGCAGGAATCCGACGAAGATGACGACCCAGCCAGCGAGCATCGTCACCCAAAACAACTCGGGCCGGCCGGTGCGCGCCATCGAGCCGGCCACGCCCACCACCAGGTCGCCTATCGCGATAAGCGCGTTGGCCGTCACCAGCCGGCCCGAGCCTCGCCGCCGTCCCAGCCGGGCTGCCGAGTAGACGGCCACACCGACCACTGCCAGCACGCCGCTGGTGTTCAGCAGGATGGTCAGGGGCAGCCACAGTCCTGGTTCCAGCACACCGGTGCCAGGTCCGCCGTTGAGCCGCGCCAACGCGCCGGAGTCGATCCCGGCGCTGAATACCGCGCCCGCGCCCAAAGCGCCGGCGTTCACCAACGCGGCCAGGCTGAGGTCGGCGACGCGCCGCGGCGCAACCAGGTAGACGCTTCCCAGTCCCAGCCAGGCGGGCATCAACAGCCCGCCCAGGACGTAATAGACCCGGAATGCCAGATCACTGGACCGCGGCGGCAGCGCCAACACATAGATTGCTGAGGCCAGCGCTGACATCGCCAGCGCGACCAGCCATACCAGTTGGTATGGCCTCCGGCGCCGCGAATACTGCCGCGCTACCGCCGCGGCGAACGCCGCCGAGACGACAGCCACCGCCAGCGGGTACAGCATGCTGAAAGTCTATGCGCCTAGACTCACGGGAGCCGATGTCCACGCTCGTCGCGCCGCAAGCCCTGCCTGGGCCCGACCTGCCCTCGCCCTCGCGGCGAGGCCCGGCCGCGGCAACCTGGCTGGTCCTGGCGGTAATCCTCGGCGTGGCCGCCTTCACCCACCTCACCCGACTCGACCTCATGGAATTCAAGGCCGATGAGGCGCAGGTTGCTGCGCTCGCGCTGAGCGCCGCCCAGGGCCACTGGCCGGCCGCCAGCATCGCCACCTCCAACGGCGGGCTGGACAATCCTCCGCTGCCGCTGTACCTGTTCGCGCTGCCGGCGCTGCTCAGCCGCGATCCCGCCTGGCAGGCTGCCGTCAGCGGCGGGCTGGACCTCGCGGCGGTGCTGCTGACCTTCCTGATCGGCCGGCGCTGTTTCGGCGATCGCGCTGGCCTGGCCGACGCGGCCTTCTACGCGTCGGCGGCATACCCCGCGATGTTCGCCCGCAAGCTGGCCGGGCCCTACCTGCAGCCATTCTTCGCCGCGCTGCTGCTGTGGGCGCTGCTGGCAATAGCGAGCAGATCCCCTCGCCCGCCGCTTTCGCCGTCCGCGCAGGACCGGGAGAGGGCGAGGGAACTCTTACCGTGGCTGTGGGCCGGCGCGATCCTCGCTTTCGGTGGGTTGACTCAGATCCACCTCGGGGCACTGCTGCTGGCTCCAGTGCTGGCCGTGCTGCTGGCCGCGGACATATGGCGCCGGCGGAGCTGGCGGCCGGCGGTTGGCGCAGCGGCCGGCGGCGTGGCCGTGGCAGCACTGTTTGCCCCCTATCTCGTCTTTGAAGTGAGCCATCGCGGCAACATCTTTGCCATGCTGGGCAGCTACGTCCAGGGCACACCAGGGTGGACGCTGGAGGCATTTCGTTTCGTCTGGATCACCATCAGCTCGCCGGGTTATGGCGATCTGACTGGCGCCGCCTCTGGCCTATTCAACGCCGAGACCTGGCCGGCGCGCTACGTGGCGCTATTGGGCGGCAGCGCGGCGGTCGGAGGCCTGGCCGTTGCGCTGTGGCGCTGGCGTGATTGGCGCTACCTCACGCTGGCCGTCTTCGTGTTGCTGCCGCTGCTGCTGACGCTCCATCACGGCCCAGGGCTCCAGATCCACTACTTCGCCTTCCTCTTGCCCGCGTCGTTCCTGCTGGCCGGCATCGGCTTCGACGCGCTGCTGGGGGCGGCGCCAGTGCTGCGGCTGCCATGCTTCGCCATGCTCGGGCTGTTGCTGGCGGTCCAGGTGGCTGGTTTCCGGCACTTCAGCCAGTTTGTCGAGCGCCACGCGCTGGGCGATTCGTATGGGCTGCCGCTGGCCTACCAGGAGCGCTTGTTCCACCAAGCTGGGGACCTGGCCGGCGGGCGTCGGATCGTGGCTGGCGTTGCCAGCCGGGACCAGGACGAGGCAGCCAGGTACTTCCTCAGCGGCCTGCCCAGCGTCGAGACCGATGCAAACGAAGGGCTGCTCCTGCCGGCCAAAGGTGGCGTGTACGTGGCCCTTAGCCGGGCGACGGCCTCGGCGCACGCGCTGGAGTCCGCGATTGCGCCGAGCTACACGGAGCTCCTGCCCGGTGGCGGCGCAGAGGCGGCTGTCTACGAGCTGCCTCCGAATAGTCTGGGAGCGGTCGCCCAAGGCATTGGCGCCACCTCGGTTCCGGACGCGGCCTGGAGCAATGGCGTGCGCCTGCTGGCCGTGGCGGCGCCTCGCGCCCTGCCTGCCCAGCTCGCCAGCGCCTGGCAGGTGAGGGCGCCGGTCGGTGCCAGCACGCTGTTTTTCAGCCAGGTCGTGGATGACGCAGGGAAGCAGTGGTTCGGCCGCGACGCCACGCCGGCGGCTGCCTCCGAATGGCAGCCTGGCGATGGCCTGCTGCTGCTCACGCCAGCCGTTCTGGCGCAGGCCGCACCGCGCCAGGAGTATTGGTGGTCGGTTGGCCTGTACGTCGAAGGTGGGCGCCGCCTGGCGCTGCCCAGCGGCGCATCGGAGCTGCGTGTCGCCCGCCTGAAGGGTGGCTCCCAACCTTCTGGTGGTGCTCCTGCGCTCTTGCCGGCAAACGCCGTCTTCGGCGGCGCCATTCGCCTCCAGGGCTACGCCATCCAGCCCGGTTCCGTCACCTTCCAGTGGGCCTGTCTCGCCCCCGTGGATCGCGACTACACAGTTTTCGTCCACGTCCTTGACAGCGGCGGTAAGGTCGTCGCCCAGGCCGATGCCGAGCCCGAGCACTACCCCACCTCCCTCTGGGACGCCGGTGAGACGGTCCTCGACCGCCACACTCTAGACGTGCCGCCGGGCGCCTCCGTCGAGCTAGGCCTCTACGACCTGGCAACCGGCCAGCGCCTGAGTTTGCCGGACAGAACCGACCACCTGACGTTGCCTCAAGCAGCGGCGCGGTAGATGGCGAGCAAATCCTCGATCGGGTAGCGGTCGCTGGCCAGCGGCTCGGCCGCGGCGCGAAGCTCTGTCCAACTCCTCGCCCAGGCGCTGCAGCGATCCCAGACCCCAATAGATGCTGGCAGGATTCACATACCGGAACACGCCGCCCATTGGTCCATGGTAGCCGCGTCGCTTACGCTAATGCCGTGAGAACCAAGCTCGTCGCCTCAGCCCTCCTCAGCCTGTCCTTGTTAGCCGCTTGCGGCTCTTCCGGCGCCACGTCCAGCCCGGCCGCCGCGAGCGCCGCCAAGCCCGTCGGCGGCAGCATCACTGTCTATGGCGCGCTGACAAGCGAAAACGGCGGCGCCTTTGCCAAAGCCTTCCAAGCCGCCTCGCCGGGGAACACCGTCCAGGTGGTCGCGGCCGGGTCGGGCGCGCTGATGTCGCGCATCGTGGCCGAGCAGAAGGCCGGCGGCGTGAAAGCTGACGTGATCCTGCTGGCCGATCCAACCGCCATGGACGGTTTGGTGTCCGACGGCGTTACCACGGCGTACGATCCCAAGGATGCGGGTAAGCTCCCCGCCGATCTCCGCGGCAAGGGTTGGGTGGGCGCCTTCACCTTCAACAACGTCATCCTGGCTCGCAAGGGATTGGCCGCGGCTCCCAAGGACTGGAATGACCTCACCAACCAGGAGTACAAGGGCGCAATCGAGATCGGCGACCCCGCCTACTCCGGCACCACGCTGGCGATGGTCGGCGTGCTGAGCGACAAGCTCGGCTGGGATTACTTCCGCGCCCTGCAGAAGCTCGGAGCGCGGGCCGTGCAGAGCACCAACACGGTCGGCACTGACATCGCCGGCGGGCAGATGCAGGTGGGCATCTCGCTGGATTCGGTCGGCCGCGACCTGGTCAAGAAAGGCTCGCCGGTGGACATGGTCTGGCCGGCCAGCGGCACGGTGCCGGTGCCTGCACCGGTGGCCCTGGTGAAGGGCCATGACTCCGCGGTCGCCAAGGCCTTCGTCGATTGGCTGATTTCGGCCGATGGCCAGGCCACATCGGTCAAGCTCGGCTATGCGCCAGCCTACGGCCCGAGCGACGCCGTGCCTGTCGGGACCAAGACGATGGACGTCGATTGGGCCAAGCTCCAGAAGGACCGCGACCAGATCCTGCAGACCTTCAAGGGCATCTTCGGCTAGGCTGCCGCGGCCGTCGTGGTCATGCTGTCGAAATAGCGATTAGCCCCGGGCGCGAGGCGCGCGTGCAGGTCGTGGAACAAGTCCGCCGCGCCGAAGCCCAGCCAGTCCTTGGGCAGCAGGTCGGCCGGCAGGCCCGGATCGAGGAAGGGGAAGCGACGGTAGCCGTTGATCAGCCGGAAGCGGACCATGAGACATTCACGATCGGTCAGGCGCTCGCCGTCCGCGGATGGTTGGAAGGCCTGGATGAAGCCGGCATAGCTGGCGTTGATTGCCTGCAGGTCCCAGCAGCGGGCGGCCAGCGCGCGGTTGTCACCCGGCCATACGTGCTCGGCGCGAAAGACGGTGATGTGCTGCTCCAGGGCGTGCCGCCGGGCCACCGTGGCCAGCTCGTCCTGCCGGTCGTGCGGGGAGACGAACAGCCCGCTGCCCAGCCCTCCGAAACCGAGCCAGCTCAGCTCCGCCCGCAGCCGGTCGCGCAGATCGCGCCGCGACTCGGGGATGGTGTACGTCAGCACCACCCAGCGTTCGTCCCAGTCGTGCTCCGGGCCGCGCATGATCCGTTCGCGGCCGCGGTCGATCAGCTCGCGGCCGCCGTCGGTCAGGCCGTACCAGCTGCGAGTGCCAGCCCTGCGAACGTCGATCCAACCGTCCCGCTGCAGGCGCATGAGGGCCGAGCGAATGGCCCGTTCGGTGAGATCGAACTCCGCCGCCAGCGCGATAATGTTGCCCGTCCACAGCTCTCGTTCGCGATGCTCGACGTAGTCGCCGAACAGGTCGAACAGCCAGGATCGGGGCTTGACGGACGGCAAGGCCATGCTATGCTGCATATTATACACGACCGTTGATATTGTGAAGCGAGGAGCGGGCAATGGCGTTTACTGACAAGATCGAGACCAAAGACGTCGAGAAGATGGATGAGGAATACCAGCACCTCCTGAAGCGCGTGCTGGCCATCCAGGCGGACTGCGAGATCGGCGGCCCACACCTGTATGTCGAGGACATCCTGCTCAAAGCGCCCACCGCCACGGAGCAGCTGATCGTGGCCCGCACCGCGGCCGAGGAGATCGACCACTACCGCAAGATAGCCAAGCTGGCGGCCGACCTGGACGTCGACGTCAGCTACGTGCTGCGGCGCTCGAACCAGGAGCGATATGTCGAGGCCTTTCGGGGCAAGATCAGCACCTGGGAGGACTACGCCATCTTCGGCTTCCTGATCGACCGCGTCGGCCGCTATCAGCTCGAGGAGTTCGCCGACTGCAGTTACAAGCCTATGGTCGACATCCTGCCCCAGGTGCTCAAGGAGGAGGAGGGCCACGTTGGCCACGGCGAGAACCTCACGGCCGACATGGCCAAAGGCGATGCCGAGCAGAGACGGCGCATCCAGGACTCGCTCAACCGCTGGTACCCGCAAGGGCTGGACATGTTCGGTATGTCCGAGTCACGCCGATCGGAGCGGTTCGTCTACTGGGGCATCAAGAAGCGGACCAACGAGCAGGCCCGCCAGGACTACCTGAACGAGATTAACCCGCTGATCGAAGGCATGGGCCTGGAAATCCCGGACGCCAAGGCCGGGCGGCACTACTTCTAGAATTGGGTTTGGGACGTCACTACCAATCGAGGATGGTGGCGTCCATAACCTCGTCGATGAGGTCCTTGCAGTCCAGCACGGTCTTCTTCAGCGCGTCCTGGTCGTCGCGATGGGCCATGCCCCACTGCACCGCGGATTGCAGCGCTTCGATCACCTGCACCAGGTGCTGATCGACTTCTTCGAGCTTGGCTTCAGCCATAACCATTCTCCTTCGGGAACTGCATTTGAGTCTATCAGCGCCTCCGCCATGGCTCAGGACTGAAGGCCCCTAGACCTTCCAGCGATTCTCCAAAAGCGCGCTTCGAATGAATTCCCCCAACTGCCGCACCTCGGGCCCCGAGTTATGAGTCATCTGTTTCCCAAGAAAGGGAAACTCGAAAACGGGGACATCTTTGGTGTTGGCAGCCAAGCAGCCTTCTCGATGTCGCAGGTTCTTCTTCGGCTTCTCGACGGACGGGTAGCGCAGCCACTCGCTACACCGGAGTCTGTCGTGCCAGGCGTCGTCGAAAAATTCGAAAGCGGCCTTGCCGTTGACGAGAATCGCTGCCGGCGCACCTTCGAGCAGCAGGCCCAGAATCTGATGGCCAATCAAAAAGCCGATGTCCTCGCGAGCAAGCCAGGTCATCTCGTCGTGGCTGAGGTCGAAGCTAGAGGAGGCGTACGGACACACTTCCACATAGATCATGCGATCCGTCGCGAAGGTTCGTAGTTCGGCATCCGATAGCTCCTCGCCTAAGGCCATTGATGCGACGCGCGTCGGTCTCGGAAAGAAGGTCGAATTCCAATGGTCGCGGTTGTGGGTGAGCCAGAACTTCCACCAGGCGTCCGACGTGCGCGCCAGGCCGTCCATCTCCGGACCGGGCAGCTGCGGGTTGAGCGAGACGAACAGGATCCAGCGGCCGGGCTCGATTTTCTCGATGTTGCCGTTGAACCAGGCAGGCCACAGGTCAGGCTTGGGAGTGCACAGCCGGTACTCCCCGTTGCGTCGAAGATCGGCGTTCAATTGTTGTAAGTGTGATTGCCACGGAAACATGCACGCCTGGTCGTGCAGGCGGCGGATCGACCGACGCCAGTCCCGAGCGCGAAAGTCGGCAATAAGCGTCCTGGAATATGCTTGCGCTTCCGCATCCAGCCTGCGATCGAGATCCTCCAAAGCTTCCCCAAGCGAGTTTACGCTAGCTTGCTCTTTCATCCCGACATGATACGGGCTACCGCGTCGATGTGCGCTGGTGTCGAGCCGCAGCAAGCGCCGACGATGTCGACATCCATTTCGACCATGTCGGCGGCCCAGGCGGCCAGGTGGGCGGGAGTGACCGCGTAAGGCGGTAGGCCGAGGTTTGGCTTCGCGATGAGGACCGCTCCTGGCGCAGCTTCGCGGAGCTCGGCCATGACCTGGCGCGCAGCATGGGGGCCGAAGCCGCAGCCGTAGCCAAAAGCCACGAGGCCGAGCGGCTCAAGGCGAGCGGCAACCTCCGCTGGCGTGAAGCTGGCGAGCACGCCGTTCTGGGCGAAGCTGAGAGTGACCATGAGCGGCAGGCCGGCTGATTCGCGCATAGCCTTTAGGGGCTCGAGTGAGGTCAACGTTTCGAGGATGATGAAATCGGCATCGGCAGCTGCCTCGATCAGCTCATCACTGGGCATTGGAGTCACCGAGGCAGCAACCAGCGCCCCCGAATGGACGCGGGCGAAGCCCGCGAGAGGGTGGCCGGGTGGGCAAACGCGAGGCGATTTCTCCGCCGCCTCCCGGGCGAGCCGTACTCCGGCACGAGTCTCGGAAGGAGAGCCCCCCAACGTATTGGCCACCAGCAGGCCAGCGCCAGCAGCAACATACTCCAGGTGCAGGTTGAGCACCAGCTCCGGCCGCAGCAAGTTAAGCCGGCAAGGAGGCCCAGCAAAGCCCGAGCGGGCAAGGAGCTCCGTGCCCATGGCGCCATCGGCGACGAGCGGCATGTCGCCGCCTACTCTACCGGGCTGGCAAAACGAAAACAGCCGCCCGCCACATTGGGCGAGCGGCTGTTTAGCCTACGACCTAGCGATAGCTGGTTGAGCGGCTGGTGAGACGCTCGCGGGTGTAGCAGTCGCTGCAATACACCGGGCGGCCCTCAGTGGGCTTGAACGGCACCTGTGCCGGCTTGCCGCAGCTGCTGCAGGTCACGTCGACCATCTCGCGACGGCCGTTGCTCATGCCACCAGCCCCCATGGGGCGGTCGCCCGTGCGCTCTCGGCGTGCCGAGCGGCACTCCGTACAACGCGACGGGTCGTTCTGAAAACCTCGATCCGCGAAGAACTGCTGTTCGCTCACGGTAAAGGTGAAAGGCTCGCCGCAGTCGCGGCAAGTCAGGGTTTTATCGGCGTAGCTTATCAAAGAAGCTGGCCCTCCATATGGATGAATTAGGTACGTCTTAGGGCCAGCGTAGGGATACGGGCACTAGTTGCGTTACCGCGGCGAAGGATACCACGGCGATCCGGCGACGTATGCGATGCTACAGACCAAAAGTACTAAACGCAATCCGGAGCGAAAACCATGGCAGCAGCAGTCGAGCCTATCGGCCTGATCGTCGGCGGCGAGCAGCGCCAGGCCAGAAGCGGGGCAACCTTCGAGACCATCGATCCGTCGACCAGCCGGCCCCTGGCGGTAGTCGCTCAAGCCGGTGTCGAGGATATCGACGAGGCGGTAGCCGTCGCCAAAGAGGCGTTCGAGAGCGGCCCTTGGACCAAGATGAAGCCGGCCGAGCGGGCGCGCCTGCTGTGGAAGGTGGCCGAGCTCATCCGCCGCGACGCCGAGGATCTGGCCAAGACCGAGAGCCGCGACAATGGCAAGCCCCTCCGCCAGTCGAAGACCGACGTCGAGGTGGCCGCGCGCTACTTCGAGTTTTACGCCGGCGTGGCCGACAAGCTGATGGGCAACACCATCCCGCTGGGGCCAGGCTTCCTCGACTACACCGTCAAGGAGCCGATCGGCGTGTCCGGCCATATCGTGCCCTGGAACTATCCCATCCAGATCGGCGCACGCGGGGCCGCGCCGGCGCTCGCCGCTGGCTGCTGCGTGGTCATGAAGCCGTCGTCCGAGGCCCCCCTCACCGCCCTGGCGCTGGGCAGGCTGGCCAACGAGGCGGGGCTGCCGGCCGGCGTGTTCAACGTCGTCCCCGGCCGCGGCGGCGATGCCGGCGAGCGGCTGGCCTCGCACCCGGACGTGAGCCAGTTGACCTTCACGGGCTCGGTGCCGACGGGCATCCGGGTTATGAAGCTGGCGGCCGATCACGTCTGCCCGGTGGTCATGGAGCTGGGCGGCAAGTCGCCCAACGTGGTCTTCGCCGATGCCGACATGGACCTGACCATCCCCGGCGTGGCCAACGCCATCTTCCAGAACGCCGGCCAAACCTGCTCCGCCGGCTCGCGCCTGCTGGTCGAGGCCTCGGCGCACGATCGCGTCATCGACCTGTTGTCGCGGAAGGCGCGGTCGATGCAGCTCGGACCTGGCGTCGAGGACCCGGACATGGGCCCGGTCATCTCCAAGACCCAGTACGAAAAGATCCTCGACTACGTGGAGGTTGGCAAGCGCGAGGGCGCTTCCGTGGCGGTGGGCGGCCAGCGCGCCCAGGACCCGCGGTTGAAAGACGGCTTCTTCATCGAGCCCACGCTCCTGTCAGGCGTGCAGCCCTCGATGCGCGTCCACCAGGAGGAGATTTTCGGCCCCGTCCTCACGATCACCCCGTTCTCGGACCTCGACGAGGTTGCCAAGCTGGCCAACTGGACCGAGTACGGCCTGCTGGCGGGCATCTGGACGCGCGACATCAACAAAGCCCTCTACCTGGCCGACAGGATCAAGGCCGGCCAGATATACATCAACACCTACGGCGCCGGCGGCGGCGTAGAGCTCCCCTTCGGCGGCTACAAGAAGTCCGGCTTCGGCCGCGAGAAAGGCCTAGAGGCGCTCGGGAGCTACCTCCAGACCAAGAACGTGTGTGTGAAGTTCGCGTGAGGGCAAAGTGGATAGGACATAGGGCAAAGTGGCAGAAGCGGTTCAGTCGCACCGAGACCTGATCGTTTGGCAAAAGGCCATGGACTTCGCTGTGCTGGCGTACAAATGCACCGAACGTCTTCCCGCAAGTGAGAACTTCCGGCTGGTCAGCCAGATTACGCGAGCCGCGGCTTCCGTTCCGGCCAATATCGCAGAAGGCTTCTCCCGTCAGACGTCGAGGGACTATGCGTACTTTCTTTCCATCGCAAAGGGCTCTCTGATGGAAGCCGAAACGCTGTTGACCTTGGCCGTGCGGCTTGGCTACCTGACCGAGGAGCAACTCCAGCCGGTGCTTGGCGTGATAACGGAAATCGAAAAGATGCTCTCAGTGTTGCGCAAGAGGATTCTGGCGCGGGTCTGACTCACTTTGCCCTTTGCCCTATCCACTTTGCCCTCACAAACCCGAGACCATCAGCTTGGTCATCTTGAGGGTCGGCGCCACCGTTGCCGAGCGGTAGTCGACGTCGTTGCCGACCATCTCGATGTCGGCCATCATCTGGCGGAGGTTGCCCGAGACG